>DKNG01000246.1:0-6126 GCA_002470185.1 Arcobacter sp. UBA7394
GTTACTGCAACTGAACATTTATATTCTTTATCATTTATTAAATACATTTATATCCTTTATATGTTGAAAGTATATCATAAAGTTAATTAAATCCTATTACTTACCTAAAGTAAAGTAAGCAGAATTTAAGTTCATTAGGAATATAATTTTCAAATCGAAACAAAAAAGAACTCTTAAACGACTCTTTCAGATTTAGTTTCTCCTCTGAAATTAGGTTTTCTTTATAGTTAGATAAACAATAGTTAGTAATTCTTTTGTACAAAGTAATTGAATATACAAATATGAATATATTTATATGAGATAGGTGTTGATAAGAAATTTAAAAGATGAGAATAAGATATTAATATCACATCTATTTAATATAGTTCCTCCATCATTACTTAAAAGAATTCACAACTATTGATTTTTTAGAATTTAAATAAATAGATAAGGCTTAAAATGAAAAATATTTTAATTATTAATGGTCACCAAAAATATGATGGTTTTGCAGAAGGTAAATTAACTCAACACTTTATTGATAATGCTGAAGAGTTTTTTCAATCAAATGAGATGAATGTAAAACATACACACATTGATTCAGGATATGAAGTATCTGAAGAAATGAAAAAGTTTGAATGGGCTGATTATATTTTATTTCAATATCCAGTTTATTGGATGAGTGTTCCTTGGATTACAAAAAAATATATAGATGAAATCTTTTCAGCTGGTGTTGGAACTGTAACATATAATAATGATGGAAGAAGTAGAAGTGATTCATCAAAAAAATATGGTTCAGGTGGAATCATGACTGATAAAAAATATATGTTAAGCCTTACATATAATTGTCCAGAATCTGAATTTGATAATAAAGATGGATTTTTTGATGGATTATCACTTGATGAAGCAAATTATGCTGTACATAAAGTATTCCAATTTTGTGGGGCAGAAGCTGTAAAGACTTATGCAATACATGATATTTTTAAAAGTGATTTAGATATTATTTCTGAAACAAATAAATTTAAAAATATCCTAGAATCTAATTTTAAGGATAAATAATGAGTGAAGTAGTAGTTGTAGCAAAGTTTAGAGTTAAAGAGAACTTTTTAGATGAAGTATATGCCGAGGTAGTAGAGTTATATAAAAAAACTCATGCAAATGATGAGGGTTGTATTCAATATGACTTTCATAAAGACCTAAATGATAAGTACTCTTTTACATTTGTAGAGACTTGGGCAAGTATGGATGCTTTATCTAAGCATGAACAAAAGGAACATTTTCTGACTTGTATTCAAAATATTAATGATAAGTTAGAAAATATCACTATTGATAAATTAGAAAAAATTAAAATTTAAGGAATAACAATGAATAAAGAATTTATGGAAGCAATGGACTATAGACATGCTTGTAAAGTATTTGATGATACAAAAAAAATATCAAGAGAAGATTTTGATTTTATTTTAGAAGCAGGTAGAAAATCTCCTTCATCTTTTGGAATGGAGCCTTGGAAGTTTTTAGTAGTTAACAATGAAGAGTTAAGAAAAGAAATTAGACCTGTATGTTGGGATCAACCACAAATTACTACTTGTAGTGATTTAGTAATTATTTTAGCAGCAATAGAAGATGTAAAAGTTGAAAGTGGAGTTCCTATGAGAAAATTCTCTAGAAGAGAAATGCCTCAAGAGAAAAAAGACTTTTATATTGGACTTTATGCAAATCATTTAAAAGATACACTAAGTTCTGATGAAAATATTTATGCTTGGACTGCAAGACAGACTTATATTGCCGCTGGTAATATGATGACGGCAGCTGCTATTAAAGGTGTAGATTCTTGTCCTATTGAAGGCTTTGAGAAAGAAAACTTAGAAAAAGTACTAAAATTAGATACTTCAAAATACCAAGTAGCTATGGTTTTACCATTTGGTTATAGAATTAACGAACAATCTTCTCAATTAAGAGAAGGATTAAACGATGTAGTTGAGTTTATTAACTAATTTTTTATTCGCTATATTTGAGTTACTTCTCTAAAGTAATCTCAAATATAGCACCATCTTTTGTATTACTTACTTGTATTTTTCCATTTGAGTGTTTTTCTATAATAGTTTTTGTAATGTGAAGTCCTAATCCTGTACCATTTTTCTTATCTTTTGTAGAAAAGTATGGCTCAAAAATCTTATGAATAATTTTTTCATCGATTCCACCTGCATTATCTTCAATAAAAATATATTGTAAGTTTTCATCTTCTTTGAATTTTATACTAACTTTTGGATTTTTAATATTATTTTCTAGTAGGGCATCTTTTGCATTATTTAGTAGGTTTAATATTACTTGACTTAATTCATTTTTATATAAATATTGTCTTGATAGTTTTTGATCTTCAATTTCTAATTCTATACCTTTTAATTCAAATGTTTTTTCAATAATATGCTGTGTATTACTAACTATTTCATTTAAAGACACTAGCTCCTTACTTTTTGTAGGAGTAAAAAAGTTTCTAAAATCATCAATAGTTTTTGACATATATTGTAAATATTTATTTATTTCATTTGCTTTTTCTATTAGTAATTCAGGACTTAATGATTTCATATTTGTTTTCATAATCAATCTTGTAACAATAGAAGAGATTGAACTAAGTGGTTGACGCCATTGGTGAGCAATAACAGATATCATCTCACCCATTTCGGCAAGTTTAGCTGATTCTATTAATAGAGTTTCTTTCTCTTTAATTTCTGTCATATCTAAAATAGAAACCATTTTATACTCTTGGTTATTTAATGTTATATCTTTTATTTTTATTATTGCTGGAATAATTGTTCCTTCTTTCGTAAGTAAAGAAACTTCCTGGAATAATACAGTATTAAATTCTATATATTTTTTTGTAAGAGTAGGTATTAATACCCCAACGGCTAAGTTTCCTATTAAATCAGCCTTGTCTGTGTATTGAAGGATCTCTAATAAAGACTTATTTACATCTTTTATAAATCCATCTTCAATAATCATAATACCTTCAATTGTATTATCTAATATTTGAGTTGTATCCCATGAAATTGATTGATTTTCCATATATAATATTCCTATGTGTTTATAAAGCTTATTATAGTAAAATTTTCCATTGGTTTAACGTAAGGAATAATAATGATTGACTATATACTCTTAGAAAAATATTCAAAAGATATAAGTGTACTTTTTGTAGAAGATGATGAAGATATTAGAAAAGAAACAAGTGAATTATTGGAAGATATTTTCAAAAGAAATATAACTATTGCTGTTGATGGGCAAGATGGTTTTACAAAATACATGAAATACTATGAAGAAAATAACAAACATTTTGATTTGGTAATTACAGATATTTGTATGCCAAAAATCGACGGAGTAGAGTTAACAAAACTAATTAAAAAAGAAAACATAGAACAAAAACTAATAGTTCTATCTGCTCATAATGAATCAGAATATTTAATGGAATTAGTAAATGTAGGTATTTCTCAATTTATACTAAAACCTATTGAGTTTAATAGTTTTATAGATATTATTTATAAAATATCAAAAGAGATATATCATATTAATAGTGAAGAAATAGAAGAATTATCATCAACTGTTAACTTAAGCTCAAATCTATATTGGGATAAAGATAATAATCAATTAATTCAAGATAGTACTAAAATCAAACTTACTAAAAAAGAGTTTTTATTAATTGAGTTACTTCTTAAAAGCCCTGAAAAGACATATAGTAACGATGAGATTGTTATTTATCTATGGAAAGATGATTTAGATAAATCTCCTGATATTTCTAATTTAAAAAATGTAATATCAAGACTTAGAAAAAAAGTTCCTTTATTAAATATAGAAAATATTTATAGTTTTGGATATAGAATTAATGTTATAAACTAGTATTATTCACAATTATATTGATACTATTTCAGTACTTTTTCCTAGTATAGTAATATATTGGTGAAAAGGAGATACTATTATGAAATCTTTAACATTTTTTTTATTTGTAGTTTTTGCTTTTAGTGGATGTACACAAGATGTTAAAAGCCTAGGTAAACAAGAGTGTAGAAATCTAGGTTATAAATATATCATGAAAAAAAGACTAAACTACAGAACTGGGAAATACGAGTTAAGTTCAATCTGTCTAAGTACTGCTAAATAACTTTCTTATTTGACAAGTCCACTTATGCTAAAGACTCATCGCTCTTTAGCTTTTGTGTATATTGTTTGTATAACTTTCTACAACTTTTATTAATTGATTTTGCTACTGAAGCTACGTTTAGTGGTTTAATTATATAACTTAGGATATTCAATTTTATTGCCTTTAAAACTGTAGTATGATTATTGTCAGTTGTTAGGAATATAAATGGTACATCATCCACTGTACGAATTTTCTCAAGCATTTCAATCCCATTAATTTTAGGAATATTTATTTCACTAATAATAAGATCAAAACATTTTTCTTCATCGTTTTTATATTTTAAAAACTTCATATAACCATCAAGGCCATTTTCGGCTATGGTTACGTTATTAAAGTTTTCTTCTAGTACTTTGAGTGATATACTTCTTGAATAAGAATTTGATTTTACAAAAAGTACTTTTAGATTTTTTCTATAATGATCATAACTTCTCATTGCTCTTTCCTTATTACTAAGGTAAATTATAATAAGAAAAAGTATGATAATAGTATCAAAAAGTATTATTTTATAATCAAATTTTTATAAACTTATCAAAAAGTGAAGCTCTATTTTTGTCCTCATTGTCTTCATCTATATTTTTGATAGTATCTCTCAATCCTTTAATAATATTTCTTTGGTCAATAATTTCATTATTTAATTTTAGAATTTCTTGTTTTTTAGTTTCATTATCTTCTTGCAGATCTCTTGTAAGTTCTTTTCTTTTTGATATATCTTTATTTAGTTCTTTTAATCTATCTGCCATTTCATGTACACTTTTACCATGGGACTCTATTTTTTTCTCTTGTTCTAATTCAATTTTACGTATTCTTTTTTCATAATAATCTATTTGTGAGCTTGCTTTTGCAAGACGTGTTTTAAATCCATCAATCAAATCATTTTGCATATGGTCATTTTTTATTTGATTTGATAGTTGTTCTTTTAGCAGTTTTATTTGTTTCGTAGCTTCATTGTTACTTTTTTTATATTCTTGATAACTAGATCTAACTTTTCTTTTAAATTCACGTTTTTCCATCTCTTCTTTTGTTGTTAGAAATCTAATACCAATATATTCAGCTAGATTATTTTTATCATCAAAAATTGGAAATATTGTTGCATGAACAAAATAGGATTCGCCTTTTTTTGTTTTATTTTTTAGGGTACCTTCCCATACTTTACCACTTTGAATAGTTTTCCATAGTTCCACATAAACAGCTTTAACCATATCTTCATGTCTTACAATACTGTGAGTTTTTCCTATAACTTCTTCTTGTGTATAACCACTTACATCACAGAAAAAATCATTAGCATAAATAATCTTTCCTCTTAAATCTGTTTTTGAAACAATAGCTACTTTATCAATTACATCAGTGTACTGACGTAATAAAATATTTTTTTGACGGATATGATCCATTAAGAATTTTTGTTGTTCTTCATTAATATTATTTTCATATGAGTTTTTAATTTTTAGAGAAAGTTTGTATAGAATGCCATTCATTTCGGCATATTTTGTTGGTTTGATTATGTATCCATCAATACCTAGTTTTATTGATGTTACGAAATTTTTTACATCAGAGTACGCTGATATAATTATTATATTTTGTTTATTATTTATTTCTTTTATTTTTGTTGCCATTTCTAGACCGGACATCTCTGGCATATTTATGTCAGTAATTACAATATCATATTGAGCTTGTTGATATAATTCTAAACCTTCTTTTCCATTAGCTGCATATACAACTTCTTTAAAAAGTTTAGACAAGTAACTTATAATGGTTTTTGCTATATCTTCATCATCTTCAACATATAGTATATTAAGCGATGAAGCAACTTTTTGTAGTTCTTTTATATCTCCCATAACATAACCTTAACACAAAAATATATAGTATTAGTATACAGGAAAATGAATAAAAGATACTGTTTTTATTTATCAATTAGTTATAATATAATCTATTTATTTATACAAAATCTAAAGAATATTTAATAT
>DKNG01000246.1:6240-7837 GCA_002470185.1 Arcobacter sp. UBA7394
AAATAAAAATGATAGATTGGAAATAATTTTCCCTTTATTTCAAAACTCTAAATAAATTAATATGAGATTGTTGGAGCAAAAGCTTTTGTTCCAACTCTTATTTTCATTCCTATTTCTAGTTCATTTGCTTCTTCTTCACATAAAACTACCTCAACAAGTTGTTGACCAATAGATATAATTGCTATATAAATTACGTCAGTTTTTACAACATCTAATAACTCCCCCTCAAAAGAGAATTTTTGTGAACCTTGTGTTTTTAGTAATACATCTTTGGCAAGTCCATCATTTATGATTTTTCCTTGCTCCAACACCACTACACGATTAGATAATCTATAAATCTCACTTGGATCATGACTTACCATAATAGTTGTTGTTCCAAACTCTTTATGTAAAGCTAAAATTTCATTTTGTAGTTTTGTTCTCATATTGGGATCAAGTGCTGAGAGTGGTTCATCTAGTAATAAAAGTTTTGGATTATTCATCATAGCCCTACAAAGGCTAACCCTTTGTTTTTGTCCACCACTTAGTGTGTTTGGCATTCTTTTAGCTAGTTCTTTTAACTCTGTAAGTTCTAAAAGTTTATTAGCAAGGTTTTTATCCTTGTTTACATATAAAAGGTTTTGTTCAATATTCATATTATCAAATAAAGCATAGTCTTGAAATACAAAACCTATCTGTCTTTTTTGTACAGGAAGTATATCTTTATTATCAAGCCAAGTTTGCCCATCAATAATGATATTTCCACTTGCTTGCTCTAGCCCTGCAATTATACGAAGTAGGGTTGTTTTCCCACTTCCACTAAGTCCTGATAATGCTACAAAATCACCTTTTTGGATGTGCAGATTTATATCTAGATTCATAGTACCATTTGAGCCATGTAGTTGTTTGTTTATATTTATATCTATCATTTTTTATTTTATAATTCCAAGTTAAATTGTTCTAAAAATAATTTCGAAATTAGCTCCTGTAAATTCTTCATTGTTATATTTATATGTTTCATTATGTACACTAACTACTGCATCATGGTGTTTTGTTATAATTTGGTGTGTAATACTCAATCCAATACCAGTACCAATACTTTGATGTTTTGTCGTAAAGTATGGTTCAAATATTTTTTCAATAATGCCATCAGGAATTCCACCTGCATTATCTCTAATAGATAAAGATAAAGTATCTTTGTCTTTTTTAGTTTCCATAAATATATATTTATCTTTTGTATTCTCATTTAAAGCATCTTTAGCATTATTGATTATATTAATTATTGCTTGAATTAGTTGATTTTCATATCCATCAATTATTCCATCATCTTCAAAACAAGTAACAATAGTAATATTATTGTTTACAATAGATGAGTTTACAATAGATAGTGTTTTGTCTAATATACTTAAGACACTTACTTTCTCTTTATTGTTTGTATTTTTTATAAAATTTCTAAAATCATCAATAGTTTTTGATAGGTATTTAGATTGTTTTATAATACTTTCCATATCTTCTAAAACAGATGGTAATTCAAGTTTTCCAAATTCACTTTTAACTGTAATTCCACTTGCAATTGTAGAAATTACACTAAGAGGTTGTCTCCATTGATGTGCAATAT
>DKNG01000246.1:7851-8061 GCA_002470185.1 Arcobacter sp. UBA7394
AATCATTTCTCCCATAGAAGCCAGTTTTGCTTGTGATTCAAGTATTTTACGTTGTGTTAAATCTTTTGCAATACCTATATAACCTTGAGTTTGATTATTCTTGTCTTTTAATGTTGTTATTGATAATAAAACAGGAATCTCTTTACCTTGTTTTGTAATGTATGTCCATTCATATTCATTATCTAAATTTAAATCAGATTTAATGATTAG
>DKNG01000172.1:0-1133 GCA_002470185.1 Arcobacter sp. UBA7394
AACAATATTTTGAATTTAAATTAAACATGAATAATAAGATACCAAAATTAACTGATTATTTATCAAATGATGAAACTATATCACCTCTTAATTTTATATCTGAGAGCAAGTCATATATAGAGTTTTTATTGAGAGTTGAAAAAAGTGATTTATTTAAAGATCTATGTTCAAATGAATATTTTGTAAAAGTGATTAGATTTATAGAATATTTATTACCAATAAAAAGAATACATGAATTTGTGATAATTAAATATTTGATCATTTATAATAGATGTTCTGTACTTGATATTAAAAATGTATTAACAAAGTATTTAATGCAGATTGATGAAAAAACTATTGAACACTCATTTAGATATTTAAATCAAGAGTTTTTTGATAGTGCACAAATAAATAGATATGAAAGATTTGTTGAATTTGAAAATAATGAACTAATTTTATCTGATAGTTTTATTGAATTAATTAAAAATAATAGATATAAAGATTTAATAAATGATTCTATAAGTTATGGAATTGTTAATTATGAAAAAAAATTTGGAATAGAAAATTATGGTTTACCATTTTTCAAACTTTATGAGAATTATAATATGTTGAATATTGCTTTATTATGTAATTTTGAAAAAATTCATTCTTCATTTAGAGGAAGTGGTTTTCTCAAATATAATAATGATTTCTTTTTATTTATTTCAATTGAGAAAGATAAATTTTCAAAAGCAGCAAAATATAAAAATGATTTTTTAGCAAAAAATAAATTTACTTATATCTCTAAACCTGGAATGAGTCAAGAAAAAGGTGATGGATTTAGATTAATCAATAATATAAATGAAAAAGTAAATTTACATGTATTTGTAAGAAAATTTGTACAAGTGGATAAGAAGACACAAAAGTTTATATATTTAGGTCTAGGGGACACCACAAGCTACAAAGGGAATAAACCTATAGAGTTAGAGATAACTCTTAGGAATACTCTTAGTGATGATTTATATGAAGAGTTTACAAAGATAGTTTAATTAGGATTTCTTTCCATATTCTATCTTTTTCCCATTATTATCTTCTAGGGGATATTTCTTCTCATTTAATTTCATTTTTTCAATAATTGCGTCTTCTAAATTAATATCTAGTTTTATGCACATTCT
>DKNG01000172.1:1242-8424 GCA_002470185.1 Arcobacter sp. UBA7394
CCATTGAAATATCTCTACTAACTCACTAGCTTCTACACTAAGTGCCATTGATAAATTTTTTGGATTATGAAACTCTTCCCAATTTCTATCATCTGAAAATTGCAAAATTATTTTTTTTATGTTTTCTATGTCCATTGCTACTCCCTTGCTGTCATTATGGATTATAATTCTGTCATTATAAATAGTCTTATATATAATATATATTAAAAAGTATATAATTATAAAATAAGTAAGGAGAAAACTTATGGCAAGCGAAAGACAAATAGAAGATCTAAAAATTATATTAGAAGAAAAGAAAGAACAGATTCTAAGTAATATTAATGGAAGTAGAAATAATATTGATGAATTAAAAGGTCAAGAAATTAATGATGATTTAGATTATGCTGAACTTGTTAGTGATTCTTTTACAGAAGGGATGATTGCAAATCATCAGCTAGATGAATTAGAGCAAATTGAAGCTGCATTAAAGAGAATTAAAGATGGAGATTATGGTAATTGTGACATGTGTGGAATTACTATTCCTATTGGAAGATTAAAAGCTAAACCATTTGCTAGATATTGTACTGAATGTAGACAAGCTTATGAAAATGAGCAAAGTAAAAAAAGCAGTTAGTATAATTTAAGTTAAGAGTTTTAACTCTTAACTTTTTATTTATGGAAGAGTTATATAATCTTCATCAAAATAAACTTTATTGTCAATTACAATAAGTCTATCTTCATTATTAAAATCAAATTCATAGATTTCATCTCTTGCAAATTCTTCATCTATATTAATAATATAACCTTGTGATTCAATTGCATATAATGAATCAGTATAAGCTAATGCATTTATTTTTGAGTACTGATATTTCTTTTTTGCTACTTCAACTAAACTTGATGTTAATTTTATAATTTGACCATCTATAGTTGCTACATATACAAACTCACCATTAACAATCACATCTCTAATTTCATACTCTTTTGCTAAAATTTCTTTTGTTGAAATTGATACAATTTTATTAGGTGTTGCAGTAATTAGTGTTTGTGAATCTTTTAAAACATCTAAGAATATGATATTGTTAAATTGCCCTTTTGGATCAACTGCAATATTTTTAACTGATTCATTATTTAGTGATGAAACAATAATAACTTTGCCATTTAATGTTGGAAATAGTATTAGATTTCCCATAAAATAAGGGTTTGTGATTCTTGAATCATTAGCAAGTGAACTTTGTAAATACTCTTTGTATAAAGTTTTTTTAGTATTAATATCTATTAATTCAATAGAATTATCAGAATAAACTAAAGCCAATTTTTCATCTTTAAGTGCAGCTGCAACTACAACATTTTTAACTAAGATTTCATTCTTTCCAATAAGAACGCTATCTTTATTATTTGTTGCAATTACATCACCTTCATTAGTAAGGTTAATAAAATCAAAGTTTTCAGGTAACTTGAATTTTGATACACCATATTGTGTAATTACAGTTCCATCTTCTAATGTAGCACCAATTCTATTCATAGATTTGATAGTATCAGATAGATCTTTTTTCTCAACTTTTAATTCATCATTTACATCTTCTGGTTCAAAATATTTTTTATTTGAACACCCTGTAAATAAAAAAAGAGCAGTTAATGAAATTAATAAATATTTCATCATTTATCCTTATTTTGTAAGTAAGTAATGTTTTAGCAAACTTGATAACTCATAAGCTTTTGAACTTTGAGGAATTAAATTTAATGCTGTTTTAGCGTCTTTGAATTTACCTTCATTAGCTAATAATAAAGCCTTATTAAATATTGCAAATTCTTTTAATAAAAAATCATTTTCCATTGATAAATTACCTAAATCAGTAATACTTTTTTTCTCTAAAGCTTTTTGATATAAAGCTAATTCTTTTAAGTATTTAATTTGTACATCTACAGTTTTATTCTCTTTTTTTGCTTGTAAGAAAAGTGCTACATTATATAAACTTTTATTAGTTTCTTTTAATGTCGCTAATGCATCTTTGTCATTTGGGTTTAAAATTATTTTATCAAAAGCAATATTTGCTTTGATTTTATTTTCATCTTCCATATAACTATTAACACTAAACGCAATTGCAAGTACTATAATAAGCCCACCTACACCTAAAATCAGTGACTTAAATTTTTTGTAAAATCTTTCAACTTTTACGAATCCTTCAAGGAACTTTTCTTCGCTGTTTAATTCATCTTTTACAAAATTTACATTTTCTTTCATACTCATTGTGATTAACCTCTTTATAAACTAGTTGATATGTTACAAAAGTTTTAATAAAATCTTACTTTTATAAACTTTTTTGTATAATATATCTTTATAAATTTTAAAGGTCATAATAAATGAAGAAACTAATCCTAGCCTCGTCAATTGCGTTAGTTTTATCTCAAAGTTTGTTTGCAAAGCAGATTTCTCAAGAAGAGCAACAAACTAGATTCGAATCATTATCAAAATTAACTAAAGTAATCGGTACTGTTGAAAAGTATTACGTAGATGATATTAAATTGCAAGAGATTGTTGATAAAGCTTTAAAAGGCTTAATGCAAGAATTAGATGCACATTCATCATATTTAGATACTAAATCATCAAAAGAAATGAATATTCAAACTAAAGGTGAATTCGGTGGTCTTGGTATTACTGTTGGATTAAGAGATGGTGCATTAACTGTTATTTCTCCAATTGATGGTACTCCAGCTTTTAAAGCCGGTGTAAAATCTTCAGACATTATTTTAAAAATAAATGACAAAGCTACTCTAAACATGACTTTAGATGATGCTGTCTCAATTATGAGAGGAAAACCAAAAACTGACATTACACTTACTGTTGTTAGAAAAGGTGAAACAAAACCTCTAAAAATCAAAATCACTAGAGATATTATTAAGATTCAATCAGTATTTTCAAAAAAGATTGAAAAAGAAGAACTTTTATACATTAGAATTTCAAGTTTTGATTCTAAAGTAACAGAAAAACTACAAGAGGCAATTAAAAATAACAAAGATACAAAAGGTATTATTCTAGATCTTAGAAATAATCCAGGTGGTTTATTATCTCAAGCTATTGGAGTAGTAGATGCTTTTGTAGACAATGGTGTAATTGTTTCTCAAAAAGGTAGAAGTGTTGAAGATGAAGAGAAGTATGATGCAAGTTCATTTAATACTATCTCAAAACTACCTATGGTTGTCCTTGTAAATGGAGGTTCTGCCTCAGCATCAGAGATTGTATCTGGAGCCTTACAAGATCACAAAAGAGCTATTATCATTGGTGAAAAAACTTTTGGTAAAGGTTCAGTTCAAGCGGTACTTCCAATAAACAAAGATAGAACAGAAAATATTAAATTAACAATTGCAAAATATTATTTACCAAGCGGTAGAACAATTCAAGCAAAAGGTGTAACTCCTGATGTTATTGCCTATACTGGAAAAGTAACTGAAGAAAAAGATTCAGAGTTTAAAATAAAAGAAGCTGATCTAAAAAAACACCTTGAAGGTGAACTTGAAAAAGTTGACGGTGAAAAAGTAAAAAAAGAGACAAAAAAAGATGATGACAAAATCATCACTAAAGAACAAATAAATGATGATAATCAATTAAATACATCAATTGGTATTTTAAAATCATTAATAATTTTTAATAAATAATAGGAGACTAAATGAAAATAAGTGAAATTGTAGCACTTGGTCTTTGGCCAGAATCAAAGAAAACTACAACTCAAAAGGGTATTTCTGAGTTAGAAGACTTAGGATATAATTTATTCTATATTGGTAAAAATGCTGATTTATACACATGTCCAGGTGATGATGCAAAAGTATTATTAGTAAGAAGTGATAGATGTTCAGTATTTGATATTCCATTAAATCTTGAAATTGATGGAAAAGGTGTTTCTCAAACAACTATTTCTAACAATGGTGCAGCATTTGCTAAGGATTCAGGTATTAGAACAGCAATTCTTTCTGAGAATGTTGATTCATCTTTAAGTATAGCACCTAGATGTCAAATCATGGAACTATGTAAACCTTTAGAATCTGAAATTGATGGAGAAGTTGTTCAATTCGAATTTATCTTCAGAAACTATTTAACAGGTTCTTTATTTGAAGCTTGTAAAACAGGTAATGATCCTTATGGATTAGATTTATCTTCAGACTTAGCTCAATGGCATAAATTTGAAACACCAATTTTCACACCTACAACTAAAGGGATTAAAGATGAACCTTTAAACTCTGCAACAGTTAGAGAAGTTTTCCCTGAGATTATTTCATCTATGGAAAAATTATTCAAAGATTTTACTAAATTTGCTGAAGACAATGGAATTGTTGTTGTTGATACTAAATTTGAAATTTTTATTAACTCTAAAGGTGAGTGGGTTCTTGGTGATGAAGTATTAACACCTGAAAGTTCAAGATTTATTGCTAAAGAAGATTTCGATGCAGCTAACTATATTTCAATGGATAAACAAATCTTAAGAGATTTCGGTAAAGCTAATGATTGGAAAGAAAAATCAAAAGCATTAAATGCAGGTGAAAAGTTAGATGTAGATGTTCCAGATTCAATAAAAAATGGAATTCTAGATGGATATAATACTATTCTTAAAAGATTAGGTAAGTAAATAATAGAAGAAAACAGCAATGTTTTCTTTGTCTAAACTACCTAAAGGTGGTTTTAGATATAATCCCAAAAAATAAATTGAAGGTAATAAATGAAAGCAATTGTAAACGTAGCATTAAAACAAGGTGTTCTTGATGATCAAGGTAAAGCGACTCATCACGCTTTAGATACTTTAGGATTTAAAGAAGTAGTTAAAGATGTAAGAATTGGTAAACAAATCATTATTGAACTTAACGCATCTGATGAAGCTGCAGCTAAAGAAGAAGTTGCAAATATGTGTGAAAAATTACTTGCAAATACAGTAATTGAAGATTACGATATCGAAATAGTAGGTTAATATGAAAATTTCAGTATTACAATTTCCCGGTACTAACTGTGAATATGATACACAATATGCTTTTGAAAAACTTGGAGCTGATGTAGAAATTATTTGGCATAAAGATAAAAACATTCCAGAAGATACTGATTTATTAGTTATCCCTGGTGGATTCTCATATGGAGATTATTTAAGATCTGGTGCAATTGCTAGATTTGCTAATATTATGGAATCTGTTCAAGCATATGCTGCTAAAGGTGGAAAAGTATTAGGAATTTGTAACGGATTCCAAATTTTACTTGAAGCTGGTTTATTACCAGGTGCAATGAAAAGAAATGATTCATTACATTTTATTTCAAAATTCAATAATTTAAAAGTAATCGATAATGATAACGTATTTTTATCTTTACTTAAAAAAGATGAAACAGTTAACATCCCAGTTGCTCATCATGATGGTAACTACTTTATTGATGAAAAAGGTTTTAATGAACTTGAAGCAAATGGTCAAATTTTATTAAAATACTGTGATGAAGAGGGTAATACTACTAACATCAATGGTTCTGTTGCAAATATTGCTGGTATTTGTAATAAAGAGAAAAACGTATTTGGTTTAATGCCTCATCCAGAAAGAGCTATTGAAAAGCTTTTAGGTTGTGACGATGGTGTTAGAATGCTAAAAGGTTTTTTACAATAAAGAGATAGCTTAAGCTATCTCTTTTTTATTAACTGAGATATTATGAAAAAACTACTCGTAATAATTTTAATCAACACTTTCTTATGTATAAGTGCTTACGCTGCAAAAAATCTATATGTTTCTTATAAAGATTTTCCAAAACAAGTTTATAAAAACCAGAAATTTGAAATAGTTGTTAAAGCATTAATTACAACAAAAAATTTTGAATCAATAAATACTTCATTTATTGATGGAAATAATATTGATGTAATTAATCCTAATTCAACATGGGAATTAATTTCTGATAATGTATATGAAAATAGGTATTATTTCAAAGCTAGGAATGGAACATTTGTTTTACCTTCTTTAGAAATTAATATACTTAATGCTGGAAATACTGTGGAAACAAGTTTATTATCTCCTGCAAATATTTCTTATTCAAATATTGCTACAAAAGATAAACGATTTTCAAATATTATTGCAAAGGACTTAGTATTAAAAGCTTATAAGACTAAGCAATACAACAACAAAGAGTCTTTGACAATAATAGATATTGATGCGATTGATTCAAACTTAGAAGATTTTTCATTAGATAATATAGAAGAACAGGGTGTCTCAAATATTAAGGATGAATTCCCTAAACAGAACCTAATTTATTATTTTGTAATGCCTGTGCATAAAAAGAAAGTAATATTTAATTACTATAACACTTCTACAAGAAGTTTTGTAGATATTACTATTCCTTTGATTTTACAAAATGAATTAGTTAGTACTCAAACTGATTTAAATCCAAATGATTCAAATTTTGAAAAATATAAAAAGATTGCAGTTGCAGTAATTTTTGTATTATTCCTTTTATTATATATATGGAAAAGAACAAAATTATATATGTATATATCAATTGTACTTTTTATAATTACTGCTTTATATTTAATGCCTAATAGAACTGGTATTGTAAAAAAAGATTCATTTGTATATATATTACCAACAAAAAACTCAACAATATTCTTTAAGTTAGAAAACAACCAGAAAGTTGAAGTTTTAAATACAAAAAAAGATTTCATAAAAGTTATGGGAATAGATAATAAATTTATAGGCTGGATAAAGGAAGAGAACTTTGGGAAGAATTAGAGGAATTATAATATTAATACAATTCTCAATTACTGTTGCAATTACTATTGCTTTAATGTACATGTTCAGAAATCATACACATAAAGTAATTAAAGTATGGATGAAAATACAAATGAAGTTTTTAGGTATTACTTTAGAAACTGAAGGTAAGTTAGATGATTCATGTGACATGGTAATGTTAAACCATCAATCTTTACTTGATATTATTGTAATGGAACATATCCATCCAAGAGACTTAGCTTGGGTTGCAAAAAAAGAAATTTCTGATTTATTTTTCTTTGGACATATTATAAAAGCTCCTAGAATGATATCTATTGATAGGGAAAATAAAGCTGGAATTATGACTTTATTAAAAGAGACTAAAAATAGATTAAATAAAGGACGACCAATTGCAATGTTTCCTGAAGGTACTAGATCTAATGGAAAAGAGATGTTATCATTTAAGCCAGGTGCAAAAATGGTAGC
>DKNG01000172.1:8519-15559 GCA_002470185.1 Arcobacter sp. UBA7394
ATTGCAAAACCTGGAATTGTAAAAGTGATTTATCTAGACCCAGTTCAAGCTGATAAAAAAACTGATTGGTTTGAGCAAATGGAAAAAGATATGAACGAAGCTTTTCAAAAAGAAATAAAGAATCATGTCGCTTAGTTGGCAAACAATTTTAGCAATTGGAGCAGGAGGTTCTCTTGGTGCTATTGCTAGAGCCTATACTATACACTTAACTAATAGATATATTCCTTTAGAATTTCCTGTAGGAGTTTTATTGGTAAACTTAATTGGATCATTTATTATAGGTATACTTTTTGCTTACTTTACTCATATTACTGTATCAGATACTTTAAAAGCATTCTTAACTACGGGTTTTCTTGGGGCTTTAACTACTTATTCTACATTTGCTATAGAATCATATTTACTTTTTGGAACATCAATATATTTAGCCATAAGTAACATGGCACTTAATCTTTTTGGCACAATTATAGCTGCTGGAACTGGTTATAAAATTCTAAATTTCTTTCTAAAATAATAACTTTTTTATCTTGATTCAAATCATTTGATTTAAGCATTAAATAGCTATAATAACGTTAAAATCAATAAATTTAAATTATGAAGGATATATCATGGGTATGCCAGGTGGTATGGAATGGATATTAATTGCTCTAGTTGTATTATTACTATTTGGAGGTAAAAAAATCCCAGAACTTGCAAAAGGTTTAGGTTCAGGAATTAAAAACTTCAAAAAAGCTGTAAAAGAAGATGATGAAGAAGTAGTTGATACTAAAAAAGCTGATGAAATCGAGAAGAAAGCTGAGAAGAAATCAGAAGACACTAACGAAACTAAAACAGTATAAGAGAACGAATTGCAGAATTTAGTAAAAGATTATATTGAAAAAGTTCTAGAAACAAATGTAGTTCTAGAAAAGCCTAAAGATATTTCTTTAGGTCACTACGCAACACCAATTGCTTTCTCTCTAGCTAAAGAGTTAAGAAAATCACCAATGATTATTGCTGAGGACTTAGCTTCAAAGTTTGTAGACTCACCTATGTTTGAAAAAGTTGAATCAGTTAAAGGGTTTATTAACTTTAAATTATCTAATTCATTTTTAGAATCATTAGTTGATGACGCAATTGCAAATGAATCAAATTTTGCAAAAGAAGAGAAAAAAGACGAAAAAATTCTTTTAGAATATGTATCTGCTAACCCTACGGGCCCTTTACATATTGGTCATGCAAGAGGTGCAATTGCAGGTGATGCAATTGCAAGAGTTGGTAGACATTTAGGATATGATGTTCAAACTGAATATTATATCAATGATGCTGGTGCTCAAATGGATTTACTTGGTTTATCTGTTTCTTTAGCTGCAAGAGATTTTATTTTTGAAGAAGAAGTGGAATATCCAGAAACTTATTATAGAGGTGATTATCTTTTAGATATTGCCAAAGCTGTAATTGAGAAATTTGGAAAAGAGATCATTTATGATGATTCTAAATATAAAGAAATTGCATTTTTTGCAAAAGATTTAGTTATGGATATTATCATTAAAGATTTAGGAGATTTAGGTGTTACTTTTGATACTTTTGTTTCTGAAAAATCTCTATATACTTCTTGGGATGAAACAAAATCTGTATTAGAAGAAAATGGTTCTTTATATAATAAAGATGACAAAGTTTATTTAAAATCAACTGATCATGGTGATGATTCGGATAGAGTTGTTGTAAGAGACAATGGTATTCCAACATACCTTGCAGGTGATATTATTTATCATAAAGATAAATATGATAGATCTTTTGACAAATATATTAATATTTGGGGAGCTGATCATCATGGTTATATCAAAAGAGTTAAAGCAGCAATTGAATTTTTAGGTAATGATTCTGAGAAATTAGAAATCATTTTATCTCAAATGGTTCAATTATTAAAGGGTGGAGAGCCTTATAAAATGTCAAAAAGAGCTGGTAATGTGATTTTAATGTCAGATATTACAGCAGAAATTGGCGCTGATGCTTTAAGATTTGTGTTTTTAACTAAAAAAAGTGATACTCATCTAGATTTTGATATTGACAGTTTAAAGAATCAAGATTCTTCTAACCCAGTATTTTATATTAATTATGCACATGCAAGAATCAATCAGGTTTTCAAAAAAGCTGAATTAACTATTGATGATGTTAAAAGTGAAAGTTTTGCTAACTTAAATCAAGATGGTTTAAATCTTGTATATGAATCATTATTGTTAGGTAATGTTTTAAATGAAGCATTTGCAAAAAGAGATATGCAGAAGATTACTGAATATTTAAATTCTTTAGCTTCTTCTATTCATAGATTCTACAATGATAATAAAGTTGTTGGTAGTGAAAACCAGAATGTATATTTAAAAGTTTTAAGTATGTCTGCGTTAAGCTTACGTGTAGGTTTATCAATTTTAGGAATAACGGCTAAGGAGATTATGTAATGAAATGGTTTTTGATTATATTTGCTTTAGGAATTGGAATAGCTATATATACTGGTAATATGGGTGGAGCAAAAGATGCTACATCAAATTACGGTAAAGTAATGAGAGGAGGAGAGTAAAACTCTTCTTCCCTTATACTTCTTTAGTATTTAATTCACTTAAGAACTCTTCTAAAGAGTATTTAGCTCTTGCAGATTCGCTCATTAGATTAATAAACATATCTCCTAAATCACAAATAGTCCACTCATCATCTTCATCAACTCTTAAAAATTCTTCACCTAATGGTTTTAATTCAGTTTTTAAGTAGTTTAATAATGCAAAACCATGTTTAGAGTTTAATGTTGTTGCAATTACAACGTAATCAACTAAATAGTCTTTGTCAGTTAAATCAATAACTTCAATATTTTCTGCTTTTTTCTCGTCTAATACTTTTTTGATTGTTTCTAATCTATTCAAAAATTTACCTTTTATTTTGTTTGTTGAAGCTCTAAAATGTCTTCTTTTATTTGTTCTGGTATATAGCTTAAATCTACTTTTTCTCTCAATTGTGTTGAGCTAATATCAATATTTAAATCTAAAGTTTTAAAATCATTTAGTTTATCATTCTCAAATCCCAAACGTTTAAAAACAACAAATTGAGCTAGTTCTTTTAACTCATTTATGTTATTCCATTTATTTAAATCTTTTATATTATCTTCACCAATAATTATAAAAATCTTCGATGGTTTATATAAGTTTTTCAAATAATTAACTGTTTCTATTGAGTAGACAGGTCTATTTTGATTGATTTCGTAATCACAAATTTCAATTTTTGGATTATTGTTAAAAACTTTTTTTAATAGATTAAATCTAATATTAGGTTCATAATGAAAGCTACTTTTAAAAGGATTTAAATATGTAGGAACTACAATTATCTTATCTATTTCTAGGGAATTTAATGCCTTATTTACAATAGCTTCATGTGCTATATGAATTGGGTCAAAACTTCCACCAAATATTGCTAGTTGCACCTATTTAATACCTTTATAATATACTTAAATAATATTATAGCAATATTTGGATAAAATATCTACCAAATTAGATTTAAATAAAGGGAAAATATGGCTGTTAAAGTTGCAATTAATGGATTAGGAAGAATTGGTAGATGTGTAGCGCGAATCGTTGCTGACAGAACTGATGTTGAATTAGTAGCTGCAAATGCTAGTGGTAGTGAAGAAATGATTCAATATAATCTTAGATATGACACAGTTCATGGTAAAAGATCAGACATCAAAGTTGAAGATGGTTTTATTTATATTGGTAATGATAAAGCAAAATTAATGAGTGAAAGAGATCCTTCTAAATTAAACTTTACTGACTTTGGTGCAGAAGTTGTTTTAGAATGTACAGGTGCTTTCTTAACTGAAGAGTCTTGTCAAGCATATATTGACAATGGAATTAAAAAAGTAGTAATGAGCGCACCTGCGAAAGATGATACACCAACTTTTGTTATGGGTGCAAATGAAGAGACTTATGCTGGTCAAGCAATTGTTTCAAATGCTTCTTGTACTACAAATGGATTAGCTCCTGTTGCTAAAGTACTTGATGATAAATTTGGAATTGAAAAAGGTTTAATGACTACTATTCACTCATACACTTCTTCTCAACCAATTTTAGATGCTAAAGATAAAAAAGATCCAAGAAAAGGAAGAGCGGGAGCTACTAACTTAATTCCTGCATCAACTGGTGCTGCAAAAGCAATTGGAAAAGTTATGCCTCACTTAAACGGTAAATTAAATGGTCAAGCAATTAGAGTACCAACTCCAAATGTTTCTATGGTTGATTTAACAGTAACTTTAAAAAATGATACAAGCTTAGAAGAAATTCAAGCTGCATTTACAGAAGCTTCTAATGGTAAATTAGCTGGTATCTTAGGTGTTGATGTTGAAGGTAGAGTAAGTTCTGACTTTATCGGTGAGTCTTTATCAACTGTTGTTCCTTTAGATACTATTCAAGTAATTGAAAACAATATGGTTAAAGTTCTTTCATGGTATGACAACGAGTGGGGTTATTCTACTAGACTTGTTGACATGGGTGTACACGTAGCAACAAACTAATAATATACAAGGTAAAACTGAATGAAATTACAAGAAATAAAAAATATTGATATTGCAAATAAAAAAGTATTCATTAGATGTGACTTTAATGTTCCTATGGATGAATACAACAATATTACAGATGATAGAAGAATTAGATCTGCTTTAAATACAATCAGATATTGTATTGATAATGATTGTTCTATTATTTTAGCATCTCATTTTGGTAGACCAAAAAATGGTTTTGAAGAAGAATTTTCTTTAAAACCAATTGCTAAAAGATTACATACTTTATTAAAACAAGAAATTAAAATGGCTCCAGGAATTGTTTGTGATGAAACAATTTCTATTGCAAAATCATTAGAAGCTGGAGATATCTTACTTTTAGAAAACATGAGATTTGAATCTGGTGAAACTAAAAATGATGAAGAGTTAAGTTCTAAATTAGCATCTATGGCTGATGTATATATCAATGATGCTTTTGGTGTATCACATAGAGCTCACGCTTCTGTTGAAGGTATTGCACAACATTTTAATATTGATTCAAAAGCTGCTGGTTTCTTACTTGCTAAAGAAATCAAGTTTTTCCATCATATTGTAAATGAGCCAAAAAGACCATTTGTATCAATTGTTGGTGGTTCTAAAGTTTCTGGTAAATTAGAAGCATTACACAACCTTGTACCAAAAGTTGATAAAATCTTAATTGGTGGAGGAATGGCATTTACATTCCTAAAAGCTTTAGGACATGAAGTTGGAAATTCATTAGTTGAAGATGATTTAATTCCAGAAGCTTTAAAAATTATGGATGAAGCAAAAGAATTAGGTGTTAAATTATACTTACCAGTAGATGTTGTTGCAGCAGAAGCATTTGATGCAGAAGCATTTGCAAAACCTACAACTACTCAAGAAATTCCTAAAGGTTGGATGGGTCTGGATATTGGTCCTGCAACGTCTGTGTTATTTGCACAAGCTTTAGAAGATGCTCATACTATTCTTTGGAATGGACCTATGGGTGTTTACGAAATGGATAAATTTGCTAAAGGAAGTACTAAACTTTCTCATGCAGTTGCTTCTTCATATGCTACAACTGTTGTTGGTGGTGGAGATACTGCTGACTTAGTTAGAGTTACAGGTGACGAAGATGAAATGACATTTATTTCAACTGGTGGTGGAGCTTCTTTAGAATTAATTGAAGGTAAAATTTTACCAGGTGTTAAAGCACTTGTACTTGAGGATAACTAATGGCAATTATTGCTAGTAATTTTAAAACAAATCATACTAGAAAATCAACAGCTTCTTTTGTAAATGAAGTAAATGAATTTTTAAAAACAAATGAAATATCAAGTGATGTATATATTTTCCCAACATCAACATCTCTTGATTCATTTGATACAGTTTCTACTTTCACTATTGGAGCCCAAAATGCTTATGCAACAGCTAAGGGTTCTTTTACTGGTGAAATAGGAACTACACAATTGGATGAATTTTCAATTAAAACTATTTTAATAGGACATTCTGAGAGAAGACATGTTCTAGGTGAAAGCCAAGAAGAAATAGCTAAGAAATTTGCTTTTTATTCTGAGCTTGGATACAAGATTATTTATTGTATTGGTGAGCCATTAGAAGTAAAAGAGCAAGGTTTAGAAAAAACTTTAGAATATGTTTATGAACAATTTGAAGGTATAGATACTAATTATGAAAATTTAGTATTAGCTTATGAACCTGTATGGGCAATTGGTACTGGAGTTACTGCAACTAACGACGATATCACAAATGTTCACTCAGCAATTAAGTCTAAAATTGAAAAGCCATTATTATATGGTGGATCAGTTAAAGTAGCTAATGTTAGAGAAATTTGTCAATTAGATGGTGTTGATGGTGCTTTAATTGGTACTGCCTCATGGATAGTTGAAGATTTCAAACAAATTATCGAAAATACAAAGGACGTATAATGTTTATGAAGGGTAAAAAAGGTGTAATTTTAGGAGTAGCAAATAATAAGTCTATTGCTTATGGTATTGCTAAAGCATGTGCCGCTCAAGGTGCTGAAATTGCATTTACTTATTTAAATGACTCATTAAAGAAAAGAGTTGTTCCTATTGCTGATGAATTTGGAAGTGCTGATTATGTATATCCTTGTGATGTATCAAATCCTGATGAAATCAAAGCATTAAAAGAATCAATTGAAAAAGATATGGGTCAAATCGACTTTATTGTTCACTCAATTGCATTCGCTCCAAAATCTGGATTATCTGGAAGATTCTATGATATTTCAAAAGAAGCTTTTGATGTAGCAATGGACGTTTCTGTTTATTCATTAATTGAAGTAGTAAGAGAATTAAAACCTTTATTATCAGATAACTCTTCTGTATTAACATTAACTTATTATGGTGGAGCTAAATACATCCCTAACTATAACTTAATGGGTGTAGCAAAAGCTGCATTAGAAATGACTACAAAATACTTAGCTGAAGATTTAGGAAAAGATGGAATTAGAGTAAATGCTATTTCTGCAGGTCCTATTAAAACT
>DKNG01000172.1:15728-18614 GCA_002470185.1 Arcobacter sp. UBA7394
GGTTATAATGTAATGGGTATGCCAGCAGTTAAATTCGACGAAGATGGTAGACCAACGATAGCTTGGAATGGAACTGATAAGTAGGTATAAAGCATAAGCTTTTGGCAAATACCTGCGTTGTCAAGTAAATTTTGAACACTCACTTACTTTATGTAAGCTCCTGCTCAAAATTTACTTTCCGTCTTGGTCTTTACTCAAAACCTTATCTTTCTACCACTTATTTACTTTTTATCAGAAAGTTTTACTTTTAAATTTATTAGGGCAAATTTTAAATTAAGATTTTAGAGAATAGGAAAATAATAAAAAAATGAATATTGATTTTAAAGAATTAGCAAACAAATATCAAACACCATATTATGTATACGATTTTGATCATATTACGGGACAATATAATGAATTAAAAGGTGCATTTAAAGCGAGAAAATCACTTTTAGCATATGCAGTAAAAGCAAATTCAAATCTTTCTGTTATTAAACATTTAGCAGACTTAGGTGCAGGAGCTGATTGTGTATCAATTGGTGAAGTAAAAAGAGCATTAAAAGTTGGTATTGCACCATATAAAATCATTTTTTCTGGGGTTGGAAAAATTGATTCAGAAATCAAAGAAGCATTAGAACTTGGTATTTTAATGATTAATGTTGAGAGTGCTGCGGAACTTGATAGAGTTGAAATTATTGCAAGTGAATTAAATGTGGTTGCTAGAATTTCTATTAGAGTAAATCCTAATATTGATCCTCAAACACATCCTTATATTTCAACTGGTCTACATGAAAATAAATTTGGTGTAGATATTGATACAGCAAAAAGAATGTATATCCAATGTAAAAATTCTAAATCATTAGAACCAACTGGAATTCATTGTCATATTGGATCTCAATTAACACAATTAGAGCCAATTAAAGAATCAGTTAAAATCGTTGCAGATTTAGTTAATAACCTTGCAGCTATTAAAATTGACTTATCTTTCTTTGATGTTGGTGGTGGATTAGGTATTGTTTATGATGATGAAACATTAATTGATACTAATGAATATGCACAATCAATTTTAGAGTGTTTATTTGGTCTTGATATTACTATTGTATGTGAGCCAGGTAGATTCTTAGTTGGAAACTCAGGAGTATTTGTATCTAAAGTACTTTATGAGAAAGTAAATGGTGAAAAAAGATTTGTTATTGTTGATGGAGCTATGAACGATTTAATTAGACCAGCTTTATATGATGCTTACCATAAAGTAGAAGTATTAAATGATAATAAAGAATTAAGTGATTGTAACTTAGTAGGTCCAGTATGTGAAAGTGGAGATTTCTTCGCTAAAAATATTGATTTACCACAAACTGAACATAATGATTTAGTAGCTATTTATTCTGCGGGAGCTTATTGTTTTACAATGGCATCTAACTATAATACTAGAAATAAAGTAGCAGAAATTGCTGTGGAAAATGGGCAAGATAGACTTATTAGAAAAAGAGAAACTTTTGAAGATTTAATTGCTTTAGAAGAAGAATACTTAAAATAATCAATTATTTGATTGCATAAACACAAAGGGCACAAAGTGAGTGAAGCAGGATTATTAGATTTAAGAAATAAACTTGATAACATTGATGATCAGTTATTAAAGCTTATAAATGAGAGAATGGAAGTAGTTCATGAAGTTGGTGTTTTAAAAGCGCACAGTGGTGGAGCTATTTATAGACCAGAGAGAGAAAAAGCTATTATTGATAGATTAGAGTCTTTAAATAATGGTAAATTAAATAGAGCAGCAATTGAAGCTCTATTTTTAGAAATTTTCGCAATCTCTAGAAATTTAGAATTACCAGAAAATGTAGCATATCTTGGACCTGAGGGTTCATTTACTCATCAAGCAGCAGAAGGTAGATTTGGGGCTATGAGTTCATATGTATCAATATCTTCTATAAAAGGTATTTTTAGAGAAGTAGATACTAAAAAAGCTAGATTTGGAGTAGTTCCTATTGAAAACTCTTCTAATGGTATTGTTACAGATACTATTAATTGTTTAAATAGATATAACTTAAAAATCATTGCAGAAGTAGTACTTGATATTCATCATACTTTAGCTACTACTTGTGATAAGATTGAAGATATTAAAAGAATTTATTCTAAAGATATTGCTTTTGAGCAATGTAGAAAATTCTTAGCAAACTTTGGACTTGATGAGGTTGAACAAATTCCAATTGAATCAACAACTAAAGCTGCAAAAATTGCAGTTAAAGAGCCAGGAAGTGCTGCTATTTGTCCACATGTTGGAGCAAAATTACATAATCTTCCAATTTTATTTGAAAACATTGAAGATAAAGACAACAATAAAACTAGATTCTTCATTATTAGTGATTTTGAGAATACTCAAAGTGGAAATGATAAAACATCAATTCTAGTTGAATTACCAGATAGACAAGGGTCTTTAGTAGAGTTCTTAACAGACTTTAATGCTGCTGGAATTAACTTCACAAAAATTAAATCACATATTGTTCAAGGTAACTCAATATTCTTTATTGATTTTGATGGTCACCAAGATGATGATAATGTAGCACCAATATTAAAAAAACACAAAGACACAGTAAAAATACTAGGGTCTTACGTAAAAGAAATTCACGATATATAGGAATTATAAATGAAATTTAATAGTGTATTAGAAAATGTAACAACTTATGAAGCAGGTAAACCAATTGAGTTAGTTGTACGAGAATATGGGGTAAATCCAGAAGATGTAATTAAACTTGCATCCAATGAAAACCCATATGGTACATCTACTATGGTTACTGAAAAAATTCAAGAGTTAGCTAAGAATATGTTTATCTATCCTGATGATTCAATGTATGAATTAAAAGAAGCCTTAGCAAATAAATTTGATGTAAATGACAAAAATAT
>DKNG01000217.1 GCA_002470185.1 Arcobacter sp. UBA7394
GAGAAGTATTATAATCAAAAACTTCAAGGAGAAATGGGCTACAAAGATGTAAAGGTTAATGCCCTAAATAAAGAAATTGAAGTTTTAAATGTAAAAGAACCATCTTCAAACAATGATATTAAAATTTCACTAGATATTGAATTACAAAAATTCATTCAAGAGAATTTTAAAGGCAAAGGTGGTGCAGTTATTGTAATGAATGCAAAAACTGGGGAGTTATTATCAGCAGCCTCTTTCCCTGAATTTGATAACAATATCTTTGCTCGTGGTATTTCAGTAAAAGAGTGGGATATTATGAGAAATGACTTTAATCATCCTTTTACAAATAAGTTAATTAATGGTTTATACCCTCCAGGATCAATTATTAAAATGGGTGTTGGTTTATCATTTTTAGAAAATGGAATTGAAGAAAACTATACAGTTAATGATTCTGGATTTATTAAAATTGGAAATAGAAACTTTAGATGTTGGAAACATGGTGGACATGGAATAGTTGGTTTTAGAAAAGCCATTAGAGAGAGTTGTGATGATTTCTTCTATAAAGGAAGTCTTAGAATTGGAATTAATAAAATTTCTACTACTTTAGACCAGTTTGGCTTTGGACAATTAACAGGAATTGATCAAGTAAATGAATTTGTTGGGGTAAATCCTAATAAACAATGGAAACAAAGAAGATATAAACAACCTTGGTATGTAGGTGAGACTGTAATTACATCTATTGGACAAGGTAATATGCTTGTAACTCCTATGCAAATGGCTAGGTATACAGCTTATTTAGCTACAGGGAAAATACCTAAACCATATTTTAATGAAGAAAATTATGAAGAACCAAAAGAACTAAATTTTCCAAAAAAGCACTTAGATATTATGAGAAAAGGAATGTATGATGTTACTCACCACAAAAAAGGTACAGCAACAAACTACATCAAATCAAAAGTTGAAATAGCAGGAAAAACAGGAACTGCGCAGGTTGTTTCTATTCCACAGACTGAAAAAGTAAGAATGAAAGAGAGTGAACTTAAATACTACCAAAGGTCACATGCTTGGCTTACTACTTATGGTCCTTATAAAAACCCACAATATGTTGTAACAGCCTTAGTTGAACATGGAGGGCATGGAGGAAGTGCTGCAGGTGGAATGGTTAGTAAGATTTACGATAAATTATATGAATTAGGTTATATAAAAGATCCTAAATAAGACAAGTTTTATTTCTCATTTTTGTAATTATTTGGAGTTTTTGCAAAAACTCTTTTAAAGACTTTACAGAAATGACTTTGATCATAAAACCCCACATCACAAGATAGCTGTGATAAATTAATATCCCTATTTTGAGTTAATTCTTGTCGTGCTTTTTCAATTCTTTTATTGATTAAAAAAGCATGAGGAGTTAATCCAAATTTCTTTTTAAATACTCTTATAATATAAAATTCATTGTAACCTATAGCTTTTGATATATCAGATAGTGTAATAGCATGGCAAAGATTATTTTGAATATATTTTTCAACTTCTTTAAAAATAATATGTTCATCTACACTTTCATTACTCTTATGAAAAGACTTATATTCAGTCAATATTCTTTCTAAAATAGTTTTTAATCTATTTATATTAATTTCTGTATCTGTATTAATTATTGAAGTAAATATTTGTAGAAGTTCTTTGTATATATTTTCTTCTTCAATTAAATTCTGAAGATTCATAAAATCCTCTTCATTTTGAACATTTTTACACCACTTTGCATCTAAATGTAAAGTAAAATAATCTATATTTTCTTTCTTTTTACTTTTTGTTCTATGAACTTCATTTGGATTAAATACCACAATTTTATTAGGACTTAAAATTTGTGAAGGTTTAGAATGAAACTCAACTTCTATCTCACCTGATCTTAAAATACTTAAAGCAAAAGTTTCATGAGAGTGTTTCGAGTAATCTAAAAAGTATTTTTTGCCATGGTTTAATTCAGCAAAAAGTTCACCGTTCTTATCATATATTTTTTTCATTTTCTTCTTTCTATTGTCAAAGTATAACAAAAAAAATCAAATTTATAAAAGTCAGTTTTTTACTATACTCACAAAATATAATTTGATATTATTCATAAAAAATCATAAGGTTTTATATGGATTATAAACAAACTATACAAACATCTCTAAAAAGTATTTGGATAATATTAAAACTAGTAATACCAATTTATATCATTGCTGATATATTATTTTATTACAATATCTTATCAAACTTCTCTTTTTTAGTTGAACCATTAACTACCCTAATGGGATTACCAGCTGAAGCATCACTTGCCATTATTAGCGGTATTTTTCTAAATTTATATGCTGCTATTGCATTTGCTGCACCACTTGATTTAACTATACATCAATGGAGTATTCTTGCAGTATTTCTTGGGATTTGTCATTCCCTAGTAGTTGAAAGTGTAATAATGAAAAAAATAGGTTTATCAAATCTATATTCATACTCTTTAAGAATTATTGCAGGTTTTATACTAGGAATTATTACCTCATTAATGCCAAGTTCATGGTTTAGCTCAAGCATAACAAAGTCTAATTATACAAATGATGTTTATTCATCAATTAGTGAGCTTTTATATAATTCATTTTTTAATTCAATAATATTAAGTTTTAAAATAATTATTTTAATAACACTTCTAATTTTTATTATGGACTTTATTAAAACTAGAAACTTTATAAAAGAATCAAAGAAGAATGTAAGTAAAGGCTTTTCTTTAACTGTTGGTATATTTTTAGGAATTACTTATGGAGCAGGAATCTTAATAAATGAAGTACAAAGTGGAAGAATAAAAGAAAATGATGTTTTTTATATTGGTACATTTTTAATGATTTGCCATGCAATCATCGAAGATACTTTACTTTTTGTAATATTTGGAGCAGATTTTACTATGGTTATATTAATAAGAACACTTGCTGCAATTATAATTTCTTACTTATTATTATTTATATACAAAAGAAGTAAAAATAATTTGTTAAGTACTAGTACTTAAGCATAAAGCCTTAGAGTTTAGTTTATATATCTTTTAATCAATCTTTAGATATTATAATTTTCAATTTTCCATAGGACGGCCTTTGAAACTACTACTTAGTTTATTAATTTTTTCTATCTCATTATTCGCTGCTGAAGGTGACTTGCCAATAGTTAATCTATCTGTTGCAGCACTTGAAGAACCAGCACAATTTGTTAAAACAATTAATATTGCTATTATTCTTGCATTACTTGTACTTGCACCATCATTGTTATTGATGGTTACGTCATTTACAAGAATCATTATTGTATTTTCACTTTTAAGACAGGCTATGGGTTTACAACAAACGCCACCTACTCAGATTGTTATTTCGCTTGGTTTAATTTTGACAATATTCATTATGGAACCTTATGCAAAGAAATCATGGGAAGAAGGTGTTAAACCCTATATGGATGAGCAGATAGGATATGAGGAAGCCTTTGAAAAAGGTGCCGCTCCTTTCAAAAACTTTATGATAAAAAATACAAGAGAATCTGATCTTGCACTATTTTATCGTATTAAAAAAGAGCCAAATCCAAAAAATGTTGAAGATGTAGCACTTACACTTCTTATGCCAGCTTTTATTGTAAGTGAGCTAAGAACAGCATTTGAAATTGGATTCTTAATCTTTTTACCCTTCTTGGTAATTGATATTATTGTTGCGTCCATTCTGATGTCCCTAGGGATGATGATGTTACCACCTGTTATGATATCCTTACCTATTAAAATCATTTTCTTTATTGTAATTGATGGTTGGCAATTAATTATTGGTAACCTAGCACAATCCTTTAAGTGATGATTTTCTAAATAGAAATACAAAATATTATATAAAATAAAGGAGCCTTTATGGCTATTGAAATAAATCAAACTGTAAAAATATTATTCGAAGTAAAAATCGATGGCGTTGTTGTTGATGGTAGTAGAAGTAAAAAACCTTTTGAGTTTAACTATGGAGTAGGACAACTTATTCCAGGATTAGAGAAAAGAATTGTAAATATGAAAGCAGGAGAAGCTGCTGAGATTTTAGTTCCTGCGGCTGAGGCGTATGGAGAGTATGATGAGAATGCAATTCAGACTTTACCATTAGCACAATTTGATGATATAGAAGATCTAAAAATCGGAATGCAAGTTCAAGGTGAAGATGAAGATGGTCAACCTATCCAATTTACAGTAAAAGAAATCACTGCTACAAGTGTAACTATTGACTTAAACCATCCATTAGCTGGGAAAGATATCGAATACAAAATCAAAATTGATTCATTACTTTAATAACTTAATCAAGATTTCATTATAATATTACTAGTAAGGTAATAAAATGAATATTGACGACTTAGAAAAAGAACTTGAAATTGAAAAAATTAAGTTCAAAACAATACTAAAAACTCTACCTGATCTTTTATGGTTAAAAGATTCAGATGGAGTTTATCTCACATGTAACAAAAGATTTGAAGATTTTTTCGGAGCTAAAGAAAAAGATATAATTGGAAAAACAGATTATGATTTTGTTCCTAAAGACTTAGCTGACTTTTTTAGACTAAAAGATAAAAATGCTATGAATAGCAGTGGCCCTCTTGTAAATAATGAAGAAGTGACATTCTCTTCAGATGGTCATAAAGAGTATTTAAATACTACAAAAATAAGAATCCTCGACAAAAAAAAGAATCCTATTGGCGTTCTTGGAATAGCTAGGGATATTTCTCATATTAAACAATATCAAATAAAAATTGAAGAAGAAAAATTAAAATATAAAAGCATGATGGAACACTCTAGTGATGCAATATTTATTATTAATTTAGATGGATATATTGTAGATTGTAGTAATGAGTTTTTAAATGAGTTAGGATACAACAAAAAAGAGGCTATGAAACTTCATGTATCTGATTATGAAGCAATACACTCAAAAGAACTTATTAATGAAAATATTAATAAAACAAAATATGAAACTCTTAGTTTTGAATCTATTTATAGAAGAAAAGATGGTAGTTTATTTGATGTTTCAATACGAATTGTTAGAGTTAATTTAAACAATGAAGAATATATATATTCATCATTTAGAGATATAACAGAGCAGAAGAAGTTACACAATAAAATTATCAGGCAAAAAGAAGAATTTGAAAGTATATTTAACTATGCCCATGATGGTATTGCTATAATTGACTTAAATTCAAACTTTTTAAATGTAAATCAAGCATTCACAAATATTACTTCTTATACAAAAGAAGAACTTCTAAATAAAAGCTGTCTAGAATTAACATCAAAAAAAGATTTATTACTAAGCCAAAAGATGTTGGATAAAACAATTAAATATGGACATGTAGACAATTTTGAAAAAGAGTATATTATAAATAATGGGATTAGGAAAGATGTAAACATATCACTTACGCTCTTGCCTGATAAGAAAAAAGTATTATTAACTCTAAAAGATATTTCATCACTAAAACATATGGAAGAAAATAGCAAACTTGCATCGATGGGTGAAATGATTGGAAATATTGCACATCAATGGAGACAACCTTTAAGTGTCATAACAACAAGTGCTTCTGGATTAAAATTAAAATCAGAATTTGATATTGTAACAAAAGAAGATATACAGGATGTTACAGACAATATTCAAAAGCAAGCTGTATATCTTTCTGAAACAATTGATAACTTTAGGAACTATTTAAAAGGTCAAAACCATACAGAAAAAACAAAACTATTAGACATAGTAAATGAAAGCCTTACTCTAGTTAATGCAGCACTTCATAACAATTATATAAGTGTTGATACAAATATTGATGAAAACATTTCAATAAATGCAAATAAAAATGAAATCTCTGAAGCTTTTATTAATATTATTAATAATGCAAAAGATGCACTAAAAAGCAATATTAAAAATGAAGAAGATAGACTGATTTTTATTAAATCAAATATACTTCCACAAAATAGAGTTAAACTAGAATTCTTTGATAGTGCTGGGGGAATTGATGAAAATATAATCAATAAAGTTTTTGAACCATATTTTACAACGAAACATCAGTCAAATGGAACTGGTTTAGGTTTAGCAATAACTAAAAAAATTCTAGAAGAGAAACAAAATGCCGAAATAAAAGTTTTTAATAAAAATTTTATTCATAATAATAAAAATTATAAAGGTGCATGTTTTAGTATTATTTTAGAAATAGTGAGTTAATACAATAACTTACTATTATTACTTTTATAAGATTAAGATATATAACTTTTTTTTATAATAAATAGTACTAACTTTTAAACATAATTTAATATTTTTAAGTATAATTCACCATAATATAATAGATGGAGGAATTTATGTATAAAATTTTCTTATCTTTATTGTTGTTTTCAACACTTTATTCACAAACTGTAAACTTCGCAGAAGTGTTGGATTTAACAATAAATAATAACAAAGAATTAAAAAATCAAAAACTTAATATAGAAATATCAAAATTAAATATAAAAGAAATCAATGCTATTAAATATGGTAAATTAACTTTTACTGAGGAAGTAAGTAGAACAAACCATGCAGGGCATGTTTTTAATTCTAAACTATCTTCAAGAGAAGCATCGTTTAATGATTTTGGAGCAGGAGATTTTACTGGAAGTTCTAGTTTAAGAGTTGAACCAAATAATCTTAATTATCCAGAAGATAGAAATAACTTCAATACTAAACTAGCTTATGATTTACCAATATTTACAGGATTTAAAATCTCAAATCAAAAAGAGATATTAAAACTACAACAAAAAGCTACAGAAGTAAAATATACTCTTAATAAAAAACAACTCTCATATGAAGTTCTAAAAGCATACAATGCAGCAGTAGTTTCAAAAGAGTTCATAAAAGCTGTTAAAAAAGCAAAAGAAGCCATATCTTACGTAGTTAAATCTGCAAATGCCTTTCACAAAGAAGGACTTGTTACAAAAATCGATGTAAAACAAGCAAAAGTTTATGAACTTAATACTAATAGTAAATTAATTGATGCACAAAACAAATTTGATTTATCAATAGCATATCTTAAGTTCTTAACTTCAAAAGATGATATTAAAGATGTAAGTGAATTAAAATATATTTATTGTGATATTTCAAATAGAGATAATATTTATAAAAGAGCTTACAAAAATCGAGATGAATTAAAAATGCAAGAGTTTAATAAAAAAGCCATGGAAAAAAATATTAACATCAGTAATAGTGAATACTATCCAAGTGTTTATTCACATCTTGAATATGGTTTTAATGACAACAGATTAACTCTAGAGAATGATAAAGATTACTATATGGCAATGATTGGTTTAAACTATACACTTTTTGATAATACAAGAAATGTAAAAAAACAAAAAAGTAAAATTCAATTTCAAAAAGCTATTTTGGATTATGAACATTTAAAAGATGCTATCAAACTTGATTTAGATAAAGCCTTGTTAGATTTAAAATCTAAAGAAAAAATCCTAAAAGAGAAAAAACTTGCAAAAGATTTAGCACAAGAGGTTTTCGATCAATCTACTCTTATGTATAAAAATCAATTAATAGCAATGACAAACTTACTAGAACAAGAAGCTAATCTTAGAAAAAATGAAGCAGAATTAATCGTAGCTAAATTTGAAATAACTTTAGCCTTAGCTAAAGTAGCAACAGTTCTAGGTGTTGACTTTTCAAATACAATTTATAATAAATAAAGGCAAATTAAGATGATAAAAAAAATACTATTAACTCTAACAATATTTTTATACGCACAAGGAAATGAAATAGAATTATCAGGAACAGTGATTTCTGATAATGAAAAAGTAATTACAAGTAGAAATATGGGTTTTATCAAAAATGTATATGTTGTTGAGGGTTCTTTTGTAAAAAAAGGTCAACTTCTATACGAAATTGATTCCTCAAGTATTGACTCTAAAAAACAAGAAGCTTTACTAAATCTAGAGATTCAACAAAATAAATTAGATAATATTCAAACAAACTACAATAGATATAAAAGATTATATGCTCAAGATTTAGTACCTAAATATGATGTAGAACAATTAGAATTAAATCTATTGAATGTAAAAAATATGATTTCTATTGCAAAAGCAAAACTAAAAGAAGTTAATGCACTGTATGATTATTCAAAAATAAAAGCTCCCAATAATGGTCTTATTATCAAAAAATCAATAAAAGCTGGAGAAATGGCGCTACCTAGTGTACCTGCACTTATTTTATCAGATTTAGGAAGCTTAAAAATCAAAACAGAAATCTCTGAAAATAATCTAAATAGCATAAAATTAGGACAAGAAGTAAAAGTAAATATTCCATCTATTAAGTTAAAAACATTAGGAAAAATATCAGCAATTATTCCTAATATAAACTCAATGACTCACTCTTTTACTCTAAAAATCTCATTTAATGCTCAAGACAAAAAAGTATACCCAGGAATGTATTCAAAACTTTATTTAGAACTAGAAGATGAGAAATAACATGAATGAAAAAGAGTTCTCCCAAAACATAAATAAAGATTTAAATATTGCAGGTAGATTATCACTTGGTTTTATAAATCATCCTTTAACTGCTATTTCAATATTTTTTATTTTAGCCCTTGGATATATTTCTTTGATTTTAATGCCAAGAGAAGAAAACCCACAAATTAAAGTAAGTGGCGGAGCTGTTATTGTTGCAATGCCAGGAGCAAAGCCTAGTGAAATACAAAAAGTAAT
>DKNG01000164.1:0-5546 GCA_002470185.1 Arcobacter sp. UBA7394
AATTTTAGAATATATCCTCAGTGGGTGACAGATGCTGTTAAGAAGGCATTCCCAACATTACCTAATCCTCCAGTAATAAAACTAGAAGAGATTAAAAAAGAATTTAAAAAGTAGGTTTATAACTTACTTTTTATTTGAGTAAATCTTTTTTAGCAAAAAGATAAAAAAGTGACATTATAGGTATAAGAATAACTCCAATTAACCAAACTTTTCTCTCATTTTTATTTTTAAATTCATTAGAGAGAATAGAGAACATGGAGTAAAACCAAATTGCAATAACAATCACTACCGCTACAAGTGCATAGGTTGCCATGATAACTCCTTTTATTTAATTATAAACCTAAGTCTATTAAAACAATAAAAAGAATGGTAATTAGTTTGAAAAGCAAAGATACTTAAACTAAATAGTTTATTTATCTTTGTTAGCTTGAGCTTCTCGAAGTTTGTCTTTTTTGCTTTTTCTTTTACCTTTAACTGGTTGGGCACCTTTTTGTTTCACAGGGGCTTTTCCAGTAGGTTCAAAACCTTCTAATACTTCTTTTTCTAAAGAAATCTTACATCTCTTTTCAATTAGTTTGAAGTGTTCGCTATTTTCATTAGTGATAAAAGATATTGCAAGTCCATCTTTTCCAGCTCTTCCAGTTCTTCCGATTCTATGAACATAATCAGCAGTTGCTCTTGGTAAATCAAAGTTTATAACACAAGTAATATCATCAATATGTAAACCACGTGCTGCAATATCTGTAGCAAAAAGAACATTGATTTTTTTAGCTTTAAAATCTTCTAGAGTTTCTACTCTCTCTTCTTGAATTAAATCCCCATGAAAAGACTCTGCTTCAATTCCATGTTTTCTAAACTTAGCAGCAATATTATCACTAGCTCTTTTATTTGCCATAAATACTAAAACTAAAGGCCAATCATTAGATTGGATTAGATGTCTTAATAGTGGTCCCCTATTCTCAGAGTTTACTCTAATAGCTCTTTGTTTTATTTTTTCAACAGTTGGTGCCTCTTCTTCTTGTTCGACCTTTACAGCACTTGTAGTGATCTTAGAAGCTATGTCTAACATCTTTTGAGGATAAGTAGCAGAGAATAATAAGTTTTGTCTATTTTCTGGTAGTTCTTTTAGAATCTCATCTAACTCATCAGAGAATCCTAAATCAAGCATTTTATCTGCTTCATCTAATACAAAAAATTCTAAAGTAGATAAATCAATCTGTTTTTTGTTGATAATATCTAATAATCTTCCAGCAGTTGCAACAACAATATCACAACCTTTTTGAATATCAAGTAGTTGATCTCCAATACTTGCCCCTCCAATAACACTAACTATTTTTGGTTTTTTATTAAGATTTTTACTAAAGATTTCAAAAGTATTAGCAACTTGTAAAGTAAGCTCTCTAGTTGGTGCTAAAACTAATGTAGTGATTTTGGCTTTTTTAGGATGATTATATCCTAGCCATTTTTCTAAAATTGGTAATACAAAACTTGCTGTTTTACCGCTACCTGTTTGGGCTTTTGCCATTAGGTCTTTGTTTTCTAAAACAAGAGGTATTACTTTTTCTTGAATTTGTGTAGTTGAAATATACTTATTTTCATCTAGGGATTTTTGTATATTTGAATTAAGATTAAAAGTGTTAAATTGCATGAAAGATTCCTCTGTTTATTTCCTCGCATTTTAGGGGGTTTTAGCTTTAAAGCTAATATAAAAGAAATAAAAAAACAAAGTTAATATAGGGATTTATTAAGTAGTGAAAAATTCAGAAATATTTAACTAAAAATTTATCTTTTTCCATACTTTCTTATGCTAATATACCGCCTTTTTAATCAAATAAAGGAATACATTTGCGTACAAAACAATATTCAGTTAAAGTTTGTGAAATGGCTTTAGTTAATGAAGATGAATTTATATCTTTTTTTGAAATCAATTATATTTTATTTAAAGACCATCTTATAGTAATAAGTGGTGAAATGACAAAGAAAGTTGAAGCTTATTTAAAAGAAAAAAAACTTCAATATTTAGTTAATGCGAACTTGCCAAAGGGACAAGGTAGAGTTGCAATAGAAAAAGAGATTCAAGAACAAAAAGTACAACATCAACTTGAGCAAGAACAAAAAGAGTTAGAGTTATCAAAACTATCAAACAAATTACAAAACAATTTAAAAGTTAGAGATACACTTGTAAGAAGTGGACAAGAATTAAATATCGATGGGGATTTACTACTACTAAATAGAGTAAATAGTGGAGCTTCTATCATAATAAGTGGAAACCTTATCATAACTCAAATAGTTGATGGGGCAATACGATGTAATGGTAACTTTATGATGTTACAAGCATCACCAAAAGCAAATATAGTTTTTAATGACATTGAGATTGATAATAGTTCATTAAATGAAAGACTAAACAAAGTAGAGTTTATAAATAATCAAATAGTAATAACACCTGTATTAAAGGAGACAAATTGGGTATCGTAATAGCTGTAATTAGTGGAAAAGGCGGTGTTGGTAAAACAACAACTACTGCAAATGTTGGTTTAGGTATCGCAATGAACAACAAAAAATGTGTTGTTGTTGATTTTGATATTGGACAAAGAAATCTTGATATGATTTTAGGTTTAGAAAATAGAGTTGTATATGATATGGTTCAAGTTATGGATGGAGAAGTTGCATTAAAACAAGCACTAATCAAAAGTAAAATGAATGATAACTTACACTTCCTAGCAGCATCACAAACAAAAGATAAAACTGCTTTACAATCAGATAAAATTCTTAATTTAGTAAGTGCTTTAAAAGCAGACTTTGATTACGTAATCTTAGATGCACCTGCTGGAATTGAGAGCGGATATGAACATACTATTGAGTTTGCTGATACTGCTATTATTGTAGTAAACCCAGAAGTTTCTTCAATTAGAGATGCGGATAGAGCTATTGGTATTTTAGACTCTAAATCTCAAAAAGTAAAAGATGGTTCAGAAGTAAATAAACACCTAATTATCAATAGAATTGATGCAAAAATGGTGCAAAGTGGTGAGATGCTTACAAGTCAAGATATTATTGATATTTTAAGTATTCCATTAATTGGTAAAGTTCCTGAAGATAGAGGAATTATTGATGCATCTAATCAAGGTAAACCAATTATCTTAGATAAAAACTCTGGCGCGGGACAAGCATATGCTAGAATTTCTGCAAGACTTTGTGGAGAAGATGTTCCATTAGAAGATGTAGAAACTATTCAAACTGGACTATTCTCAAAAATAAAGGGGATTTTTAAATAATGTTTCCTTGGTTTAAAAAGAAAAAAAGCGCAAGCACGGCAAAAGATAGGTTAACTATTGCAATTATGTCAGATAGAGATAATAACTCTTATCCTTTTATGGATCAAATGAAAGCTGAAATTATTGAAGTAGTAAAAAAATACATGGGTGTAAAAGCTATTGAAATTAAAAAAGATGTAGATGGTGATTTTGAAGCGCTGTCTATTGATGTACAATTAGACAAGAAGTCATAAGAAGAGCTAAATAGCTCCTCTTATACTTAGAATTTAAATAATCCTGTTTCGTTTAAAATAACGATGATTAATGCAATTGGAATCACAAATTGAACCATAAAGAACCAAACTTTAGTTAAAGCTGATCCCATTAATGGAACTAATTCCCCATTAATTGTCTCTTTATCCATGAAGTGACCTACGAATAATACTGCTAAAATTCCACCAATTGGAACTAAAATAGTAGAAGCTACGAAGTCTAACCAATCAAATAAACCTTTGTCCCCAACCATTAACATTGGCGAGTAATCAGAAATATTCGATAATAATGCTGCAATACCTAATACATAGAAGAAAATACTACAAATCATTGCAGCTTTAACTCTAGAGTAATTAAATCTATTTACAAAGTAAGAAACCATTGGTTCTAACATTGAAATAGCAGAAGTAACACCAGCAAATGCAATAGCAACAAAGAATAATAATGCTAATACAGAACCAATTGATCCAAACTCATAGAATACTGATGGTAATGAAATAAATACTAATCCAGCACCTTTAGTAGACTCAGCACCTTTATCAAATAATAAAGTAAAGATGATTAAACCAGCAACAATTGCAACAGTCGTATCAATAATTGAAATTAAGATTGATGATTTTACAATGTTTGCATCTTTTGGTAAAGAAGCAGCATAAGTAATAATAATCCCCATACCTAATGATAATGTATAGAACGCTTGTCCAATAGCTACAATAATAGCTTCTGAGCTTAATTTTGAGAAGTCAGCATCAAACATAAAGTGAACTGCTTTTCCAAAACTTCCATCAATTGTTACAGAATAAATAAATAACACTGATAAAATAAGTGCTAATAATGGCATTAAGATTTTATTGATTCTTTCAATTCCGTCTTTAATACCTTTTAAAATAATAGCTGTAACTAATACAAAAACAACAGTATGATACATAAGTTGTGTTTTAACGTCAGTTGTTAATAATGACATAAAAATATTTTTTGATTCTTCAACAGTTGCTGGAAGTCCTTGGAAAGACAATGCAATGTAGTGGAAAATCCATCCAATTACTACTGAGTAATAAGATAATATAATTAATGGCACAATTACTATAAACCCGGCGTATTTCCAAAGGTTCTTTTTCTTAACCGCTAAGTTCTCAAACATTGTAACAGCGTCACTTTGCCCTAACTTACCAATAAGTAATTCTGCAATTAATACAAAAACACCAACAAAAAGAGCAGTAATTAAGTAAACTAATACAAATGCTCCACCACCATACTCACCTGTAACATAAGGGAATTTCCATACATTTCCTAAACCAACAGCAGAACCTACTGCAGCTAGAATGAACCCAAATCTTGTAAATCTTGAAGTGTTCATATTCCTCCTTAAAAATAAAGCTTAAAGTGTAACCAAAATTAAGTTAAACTTTTATGTGACTTTTGTGAATAATTAAAATTTGTTTAAAGAAACTTAAATAAAATTTAATAAAACTTATCAAAATGCAATATTATTAAAGCTTATTTAGTATTTTTTACATTTTTTCATATAGTTATTTAGAATAAACTGCTTTTTAAAACCTAAGTTTTCATAAAAATTAGAACTGTGACTAGAAGCAATAAGTGTTAAGTATTGAATTTCTTCTCTTTTTGAAAAAGATACTATTTCTTCAATAATTTTTTTTGAAAAAGCATTCCCTCTATAAGTTGGTAATATACTTAGTAAATGAACACCTACTACATTACTATTTGTAAAAATCAAAGCTGTTCCTATTGGAATATCCTCTTTATATAATAGTATTAAATCTACATTCTTATTTTTAGATAATTTATATATTGTTTCATAAATTATAGGAAATGAAAAAGAATTAGATGCAACTTCAACCCATGTAGCTATATCATCTTTTGAACCTGCAAAATTTATATATAAATCATTACCAAATATATTCTTAGATAAATGCACATCCAATGACATTCCTATTTCAGAATAAGAAATAGCAAACTTATTCTCTTCTAATAACTTTGCACTTGAAATTGTATTGT
>DKNG01000164.1:5627-6542 GCA_002470185.1 Arcobacter sp. UBA7394
ATTAATATCATCTTGTTTATAATCATAATTAGCCCACAATCTTTTTGGCCAAGATTTTGAACCCATTAATTCAAATAAATTTCTTACATTATCTATATTGTTTTTTTCTAATTGTTTTGAAGTCATGAATTGTCCTTTTATTCTGATACCAAATTACTTACTGCTTTTCTAATTCTAGGAGTTACTAATAAAATAATTGGAAAAGCAACAAGAAAAGCTTTCCAATAAGCACCTAACCATAAGAATAAAAAATTATCAACAAATCCAATATTCAAAAAAGTAATTACAAAACTCATAAAGCCTGACATAAAAGCACCATTAACAAATGCGAATAAAACTGTTTCATATTTTTTAGCTATCATTTTTATTTCCTATTAAATACATATTTTGTCTATAATAGACATTTATTGTCTTTTGTATTCTAATATTATATACCTTAATTGTATATTAACGACAATTTTTGTATTATATATTATAAATTTAAGGAAAAATATATGGAAGATCTATTTGATTATGAACTAATTTCAAAGTTACGTTTGAGTATTGGTGGAGTAGAAGATATTACAGGAATCAATCAAAGAAAACTTAGATATTGGGAAGAAAAAGGAATTATTCATTCTCTTACTGGTAAGTGTGGAGCAAATAAACTATTTGATTATATAAATGTTAAAAAGATTTTATATATAAAAGACTTTCTAGAAGAAGGTTTTACTCTACAAACAGCAGTAAAAAAAGCAGATGAAAAACTTATTCCTGTTATAGAATTCCTAGGAAAACTTCCAAAAGATGAAAATAAATAATCCCATGACTAACAATAATAAAACCATAGCTTTTAAAGCATTAAGAAATGCTATGAATACATATTTTGAAATCAGTGATAAAACATGGAATGATTTAGAAGATATTTGTACATAT
>DKNG01000163.1 GCA_002470185.1 Arcobacter sp. UBA7394
GCTTTTGTAAGTTCATTAATACTTTGGTCTTCTAAAATCTCGATATAAGCAGCTGGCTTATTCGTATGTAAATAATCAATCATTACAGAAGTGTTATCAAAGAATGCAAAATCAACTAATGTAAATACATCATTAATATTCTCTTCTTCCATATAATAAGCATTTGATGATTCATCAACTTTTCTTTTTATTTCCATATCGGCTTTCTTAGCATCTTCATCTCTAACACCAATAGCTGAATGAGGTTTATAAATTAAGATATTATTCTCATTTGCAAGAATTTTTTCTACAAGTTCAACACCATATTTTGGTACAGAAGTATAATTCATACTAGGATGTGTAGCTTCCCAAGTAGGTGCATATAATATTACATTCTGTCCATCTCTTTTCTCTAATTGCATTTGATTAATAAAATCAAGCTGTGGTCGCCCTACTTGTATGAATTTATCAGGATTAAAGTTTAATAAATACTCTTCATATCTATCTGTCCCTCTTTGACCTACTGTAAATACATAATCATAGGCTTGAGATTGATTAGATCTCATTGATTCTTTTTCACTTTCGCCATGATTTAAATGAACATGATAACCTCTACTATATCTTACTGATTGGAAGTTTTTAAGAGAATTATTAATATATAATAATACCGCAAATTCGTTTTCATCATAAAATTCTATTAAATCACTAAATGTCTCAATATAAACAACTTCAAGAGATTGATCTTTTAAATATTGTTTATAAACCTCATAATCAGTTACAATATATAAAACCTTATGTTTCTTATCTAATTCCTCAAATGGTCTTTGCCATTGTTTTATCTGATAGTATGAGTTAATACCACCAGAAAAATATACTATTACTTCGCAGTTTTTGTAATTCAATTTAACCTCTATAATGTTTTGATTTTTTCTATAAGTTCTGTAGTTGAGATGTCTGGTGTTCTTGGTAGATATATAACTTCACAAATATCACTAAATTCATCAAACTTTCCTGTCCAATCACATCCCATAATGAGACAATCAGCTTTGTGTTTTAGTAAATATTCTCTTTTTAATTCTAGTGATTCTTCTAAAAAAACTTCTGTAACAAAGTTCAATGATGAAATAATATGTGTTCTTTCATCTTCAGAATAAAAAGGTTTTCTTCCTTTCTTTTTAAAATTTAATTTATCAGAAGATATTCCAACAACTAACTCATCACCATGTGACGCAGCTCTTTCTAGGATTTGTAAATGTCCTAAATGAAAGATGTCAAAAGTTCCAAATGTTAAAACTCTTTTCATTAATACCTTTTCTTAAATAATATCTATAGCATATAACGATTATATAACTTAAAAAATTAATTAGTTATTAAATTTACTATTTACATTAAATCTACAAAATATAGTTTAATTTCATAAAATATTGATAAATTTCATTTAAGTTTCATTTAATTTCACTATAATTACCTAAAAATTTTAGGGGTTTTTTTTGAATAAATTTTCAAGAATTGGATTTATCCTTGCTGCAGCGGGTTCTGCTGTTGGTTTAGGAAACATATGGAAATTCCCATATGTTACAGGAGAGTATGGAGGTGGTGCATTTGTACTAGTATACCTTCTTGCTATTTTATTTATTGGTTTAACAGTATTCTTAGCAGAAGCAGTTATCGGTCAAAACGCACAATCAGATGTAGCTACGTCATTTGTAAAGACTTCAAAATCTAAAAATGAAAATTGGAAGTTCGCAGGATTTATGATTATTAGTGGTTTACTAATTTTATCATTCTATTCAGTTGTATTAGGATGGATTTTAAATTATGTATTTACTTCATTCTCAGCTCTACCTACTGAAGCTGCTGTTGCAGGAGCTGCCTTTGAAAAATTAATTAGTGATGATATTGGTTCATTAATTGTTTATCATACACTTATTGCTGGAACTGTAGTATTTATTGTTCTAAAAGGTATCAAAGACGGAATTGAAAAAATCAACTTAATCTTAATGCCATTATTAGGGCTTATTTTAGGTGGATTATTAATCTATGCATTAACATTAGATTCATTCTCACAAGCTGTATCATTTATGTTTACACCTGATTTCTCTAAGATTAATGGCGATGCATTATTAGCAGCATTAGGACAAGCATTCTTTACACTATCACTTGGTGTTGGTACGATTATGACTTATTCAGCATCATTACCAAAAGAAGCTAACTTTGTTAAATCATCATTTATGGTTGCTATTGTTGATACAAGTATTGCAATTATTGCTGGTTTAATTATTTTCTCATTCCTATTTGAAGCTGGTGCTCCAAGTGCTGCTGGTCCTGGATTAGTATTTATTTCCTTACCAGTTATTTTCTCTGGATGGGGAGTATTAGGTCAAGTTATTGCTGTTTCATTCTTTGTTGCATTAGTATTCGCAGGAATTACTTCTGCTGTATCAATGATTGAACCATCACTTAAATTCTTCATTGAAAGATTTAATTTTACTAGAAGAAAAGCTACTATTCTTTGTGGTTCTATTTTCTATGTATTAGGTATTGTTGCATTATTATCAATGTCTAAATCTTATGGTGCTGAATTAACATTCTTTGGTAAAAATGCCTTTGATTGGATGGACTTTGCAACATCATCTGTAATGATGCCATTAGCTGCATTATTAACTTGTATTTTCTTAGGATATTTTGTTGATCAAGATATGTTAAAAGAGAAGTTTACAAAACACACAAGTCAAGCAGTATTTAATATCTGGTATTCGCTGATCAGATATATTGTACCTCTTGCAATTATTGTTTTATTCTTAAATAAATTAGGATTAATATAATACTTTAATCAAAGGCTTAGGCCTTTGGTTTTCTACATAGATAAACACTTAGCTATATTAAAAGCTGTTAGTTCTAAATTTCTTTTTGATTCTTTTTTAATTGTTTTAAAATCCATAGATATTGGTGTTATATCAAAAACTGCATCAATACCATAATCAAATACTATTTCATAATCATTACTTACACATCCAGCAATTGCTATTACTTTCTTATCATATTTTTTTGCTAGTTTTGCTACACCAATTGGTGTTTTACCATTAATTGTTTGAGAATCAATTTTACCTTCACCTGTGATTACTAAATCTGCTTCTTTTATTAACTCTTCTAAACCAGCTTTATCCATAACTATATCAATACCACTTTTTAGTTTTGCATTTAAAAATGTAATTAAGGCAAATCCCAATCCTCCAGCAGCTCCACAGCCTTCAATGTCTCGTCTATCTACACCTAGAGTATTCTCACATAAATCTGCAAATTTTGAGATATTAGAATCAAGAGTTTTTATCATCTCTTCATTAGCACCTTTTTGTTTTCCAAAAACAAAAGAAGCTCCATTTGAACCACATAAAGGATTTTTTACATCACAAGCAACTTCGATATTAATATCTTTGAATTTATCTTTTAATAAGCTTGCATCAAAACTAACAATACTTTCTAAGTCTTTCCCACATACTAAAGGTAAAATATTGTTTTTCTTATCATAGAAAACAACACCTAAAGCTTGAAGCATTCCAATACCACAATCATTTGTAGCACTACCTCCAAGACCTAAAACAAAATCTTTAACACCATTATCTAAGGCATGATTTATTAATTGACCAAAACCATATGAGCTTGTATTCATAGGATTTTTTTCATCTTGGCTTAATAACTCTAATCCACTAGCACTTGCCATTTCAATAATTGCAGTTTTTTTATCACCTAATATTCCATAAAAAGATTCTATTTCACGAAAAAGAGGATCATTAACTTTTGTTTTTATAATTTTCCCAGAAGTTGAATCTACTAAAACTTCTACAGTACCCTCACCTCCATCAGCTAGGGGAACTGTGAAGAAGTTGGCATTAGGAAATACTCTTTGAAAACCCTTTTTTATACCAATACAAACTTCTTTAGCACTCATAGTTTCTTTAAAAGAATCAGGGGCAATTATGATATTTTCTTTATTCATTATTTTTCTTTTTAATTTTAATCTTAGGTGTATTATAGCCAATGTTAAGTACTATACGTTTAAGCAAAATATAATGAAGGCTAAATTTTGATTATGATTTACGATAGTAATTGTACATTATGTGAATCTTCTGTTCATTGGATTATTAAAAACGATAAAAATAAACATTTTAAATTTTTAAGTGCCCATTCAAGATTAGGTAAAAACTACTTATTAAAATACAATCTTGACCCAGATGATTTAGAAACTGTAACATTAATAAGAAATGATATTGCATATATAAAAAGTGATGCTGTTCTAGAAACTGCAAAAGAGCTAGATGGTTATTGGAAACTATTTTATATATTCAAAATCATACCAAGATTTTTAAGAGACAAAATATATATGTATGTTTCAAAAAATAGATTTAAACTTTTTGGTGATAGGGAGAAATGTATATTATCAGATGATGAGATCAAAGATAGATTTATTTAGCCAATAAAAAAAGGGGAGAAATACGCAGATTTCATCCCCTTTTTTACATTAATTACGTAAACTCTCTGTTTACATTTCACTGTATAGTGAACTTTTATTTAATTAAATTTGTTACAATATTAAAAATGATAATCCTTTGTCATTAGCACCTCCATATTGTTTGGTTACTCTAATTATAACATCATTTTAAGTTAAAGCCAACTTAAATTCACTCAAATTATTTTCAAAATGATTTTCTTGAAACTTTTCTTTAAACCATTCTGGTAAAATTTCAAGTAAATATGGATACTTAATAAGCATTGTTAAAAATACATCGTAAACACAAGAAGAATCTTCACTAGCATATTTAATTTGAGACTCTGTAAGTTGCCTATTTTCCCAGTTTGAACGAGAAGCTCTACCTGTTTTTTGTAATCTTTGATTTAAGAAAAATAGTACACTTTTTTTAGCTCCTACTTCATTTGGATATGAAAGTTTTGATTTAAATAATGCACCAAAATCAATACAACTTTTTAAATGGATTTTATACTCATCAAATAAAGATTTACTGTCTCCTCTAAGACCAATTCCTACTTTTGTTACATCAGGACTTGATAAAACATCTAATAATGGGCTTAGATTTTGTATTTTTTGAACTTGAATTACATAAGAGTAATTTTGATCTGACAATTGAACAATTGCCATTTTACTTGGAGTTTCACCTTTTTTGAATACTGGTTTTTGTTCTGTATCAAAACCTACAATTTTTGATTTTATGATATTTTTTATAGCAATATTTAACTGTTTTTGATTATCAATAATTTGAACTTTTCTTTCTCCTACAGTGTATGCAGTTTTATCTTTGTCATCTAAATCATTGATGTGATCTAATTTTGCAAGAAATTCTAAAAACTCTAAAGTAGATGTATCTACATCAGAAAGTGCAGTGTCAAAAGCCGAATTATAGGCTTGTTTTAATTTTATAGCAGAGTCTTCTCCACACATCTTAGCAATTAAATCTAATCTTTTTTTACTTAATATCGAATCTGAAATATTTATAACTTATCCTTCTTATTTCAATGCATTTAGAGTCTTATACTCATCATAAGCATAATCATCCGTCATTCCTGTTATATAATCTATTAATAACCTAGCTCTAAAATACCACTCTTCAAGTTGATATTTTTCTTCATTGTTTTTGTCCGCATTTGCAACACTATTTTTGTATGCCACAATATGTTTTGAAGATAATCTTCTAATTAGCCTATGAGAAATAAAACATGATATTTGCTCATCATTAACTAACTTTTTAAAATCTTCACTTGATAGTTTTAATAAAGGCGTATAATTATCAAACAAACTAGTAAGTATCTTATGACCTTTTAGCTCTAATGTTTGAATGTCTTTATTATTGTAAATATATTTTATAGAAATATTTTGTAAAACTTCTACGGCTTTTGTATATTTACTACTTTTGTCATATTCTAATAAGGCATTATTAAAACTACCATTAAATAAAGCTTCATGATTTTGTAAATAAACATCAGAAACATGTTCAACTAGTGCATGAGTTAATTTGGCACGAGTTAAAGTCAAGAATAGATTGAACTGATAAGGTTCATCTTCTTTTTCTTTTGCTTTATTGTAAAAACCTTCTACTAAATCTAGAAGATATGTTTCATTCATTTTTTCACATTCTTCTTTTATTAATCTAAAAATATCTTCAAATTTTAAGATACCTTTATCAACTGCATCTTCAATATCTGCATTTAAATAAGAGATATCATCAGCTGCCTCCATGATATATGTAATAGGAAATCTACATCCCTCTTCTAAAAATAAAGCATCTTTGATTTTAGATACTATTTCTTTTTCAGAGTAGTAATATCCTGGCTTCTTTTTTAAATATGAATACTCATCATCTTTATTTGGTTTTTCTTCATATGCTGCTCTTGTATATTTTAGAATTGAAGCTATTTGAGAATATGAAAGGTTTAGTCTTTGAAGTTTTGTAACTACTCTAATGGCTTGAGCATTTCCATCAAAATTACAAATATCAGCAACTAACATATTTTTAAAATCTAAGTTCTCATCCTTCACGTTTACATGATTATCAAATATCTCCATACCTGATTTACTCATCCAATCATTTATAGCAATTTCTGCAAAATGTCCAAAAGGAGGATTTCCAATATCATGAAGTAAACTCGTCATTTCAGCAGTAGAAATAAAAGCATCTTCTAGTCCAGATAATCCAAACTGACCTTTTGCTTTCTTCAAAATAGTTTTTGATATAAATCTAGCTGTTTGAGAAACTTCAAGAGAGTGAGTTAGTCTACTTCTAACAGCTGCATTAAGTTCAAGTGGGAATACTTGAGTTTTCTTTTGCAGTCTTCTTAGTGAAGGAGCTGAAAGGATTCTTCCCCTATCACTTTCACAAGAAATATTAATATCCCTCATAGGATATAATTCTCTATGAAGCGTTAGTTTTTTATTATAGTCAATCATTTTCACTCTTTTTAAATTAAAGCTATTATTATATCCTATCTAGGATTGATTCTTTCTTCGTTTTTTGTCATTTAACTTTTCTAATAAAGCAGATGTAAAAATACTGCCAGGAATTGCATAAAAAGCAAT
>DKNG01000091.1:0-182 GCA_002470185.1 Arcobacter sp. UBA7394
TTGCCTCGTAATTCTAAGTTTATGGTTTTCCATCCTTCATGGGGATATTTTGCAAAAGATTATAACTTAGAACAATTAGTTATTGAAGTTGAAGGAAAAGAGCCAAAACCAAAGATTCTTCAAAAAATCATCAAAGAAGCAAAAGAAGAAAATGTAAAAGCAATTTTTACTCAAACTGAATT
>DKNG01000091.1:353-1217 GCA_002470185.1 Arcobacter sp. UBA7394
TCTTTTTTTCAACTACGAAAAAGAGTTTGTTTTAGAAGATATAAACTTAAAAGTTAAAGAGAAAGACTTCCTTACAATTCTAGGACCAAATGGTGGAGGGAAAAGCACTCTTTTAAAACTAATCTTAGGCATTAACCCTTTAAAAAAAGGTGATATTTCTATTTTTGGAAATAAACTAATACATGAACTTCCTAATCTTGGATACGTTCCTCAAAACACAAATATTAATCTTAATTTCCCAATTAGTACCATAGAAGTCGTGATGATGGGACAAAACGATATTAAAAAAAGATTCTTTGGATATAAAAAAGAAGAAAAAATCAAAGCCCTTGAAGTTCTAGAAAAAGTAAATATGAAAGAGTTTGCAAATACAAAAATTTCAAACTTATCAGGAGGTCAAAGACAAAGAGTTTTAATTGCAAGAGCACTATTTTGTAATCCAAAGATTTTACTTTTAGATGAACCCACTTCAAATATTGATATTGCAGGTTGTGAGCAAGTATATCAAGTACTAAAAGAGTTAAATAAACACATTACAGTTATTGTAATCAGCCACGATATATCTGTGGTTTTAAAATATGCTTCAAAAGCTGTTTATATAAATAAAAAACTGACTTATCATGATTTAACAAAAATGAAAGATGACTTCAAAAATATTGAATCAAATGTATGCGAGATTGAACTTTTAGAGATGTTAGGAAAATGTAGATGTTAGAAGCCCTATCATATAACTTTATTCAAAATGCAATAATTGCAGGAATTTTAGTAAGTATAATTACAGGAATTATAGGTTCATTAATAGTAGTTAATAAAATGGTTTTTTTATCAGGTGGAATTGCCCATAGTGCTTATGGTGGTATTGGA
>DKNG01000091.1:1403-6985 GCA_002470185.1 Arcobacter sp. UBA7394
CCGGGATATAATTCTGATTTAATGAGTTATTTATTTGGCTCAATCTTAGCAGTAGATAATACAGATATCATGTTTATGTTAATTTTACTTACTTTTATAGTTTTAGTTTTAGTATTTTTCTATAGAGATATTTTAGCAGTTTCTTATGATAGTGAATATGCAAACTTACGAGGTATTTATACAAGATTTTTTTATACACTAATACTTATTTTATCAGCTTTATGTATAGTAATTGCTATAAAAATCGTAGGTCTTATTTTGGTAATTGCACTACTTACTATACCTATTTATATCTCACAAAGATTTTGTAATACCCTATTTTCAATGATGATAATATCTTCTTTTTTATCTATGTTGTTTACAATCTTTGGTCTTGTTTTATCTTATAATTTTGATTTAAGTTCTGGACCATCAATTATTTTAGCTAGTTCTATTTTTATGTTTATAATAATCTGTTTTGATTTTATAAAAAAATCAAAGAAAGTACTATAAATATAATAGCTTTCCAATGATTTATATTATAATTATTGGAAAGGACTCCTATGGAACTTCAAGAAATAGAAAAATTTCTACTTAGAAAACAAGGCTCGTATATAGATTATCCCTTTGGTGATGATATTATGACTTTAAAAATACAGAATAAAGTTTTTGCTATTGTTTCAGAAAAAGACAATCCTTTAAGAGTAAATCTAAAATGTGAACCAAATGATGCTATTGCTTATAGGGAAATTTATGAGAGTGTAATTCCTGGTTACCATATGAATAAAAAACACTGGAATACAATTATCTTAGATGGAAGTATTCCTAAAAGTGTGGTAGAAGATATGATTAATCAATCATATGAGTTAGTTTTTTCCAAACTAACAAAAAAAGAGAAAGAAAAAATTCTCTCTTCTTAATTTAGATATATTTATTTTTGAATAAGTACTCTAATAACGCAAGCTTCCCCTTGATGACCTTTACCTTCATCAAGAATTGTTACTTGTTCTTTAATTTCATTATCACATAAAGCAAAGTGTTTTTTGAAGTCATCTACAGTATAAAGTAAATCTTCATCTTTTGGACCACCACTAGTATAATTTAATTGTTTCGTTGAAAAGAACTCTCCAATAAAGTAACCATCTGGGTTTAAAGACTCTTCAATTTTTTCAAATAAATCTTCTCTTTCATTTTTGTACATATGTAAATAAGAAGCTACAATTACATCATATTTTTCTTTTACTTCCCATTCATTTAAATCAGCACAAATAGTTTCGATTTTTAAATTTTCTTCTAATGCTCTAAAGTGAAGCTTTGAAATACCGATATCAGAAGCATCAATAGCTGTCACTTCCATACCTCTTTTTGCTAAAAAGATAGCATTTCTTCCTTCGCCCTCACCTAAACAAAGTACCTTTGATCCTCTTGGAAAAAGTTTGATTTTTGAAGCTATAAAAGTATTTGGTTTAAGACCATAAAGGTAACCATCTCTTGAAAACTTACTATTCCAAAATTCTTGTTGACTCATTATTTAACCTTTTTCTTTGTTTCTTTTTTATATGAACAATCTGTCGTAATTCTATCAATTAGTGTTATATACCAATTGTTATCAATTTTATTTAAATAGAAAATAATCTCAGGAGTTAAAACAACTTTATATCCCATTTTTTCTATCATTTTTACTTTATGAAAATCTTCTTTTTTATATTTTTCTTTTTCAAATGCATTAATTTTTTTCATCATAGAAGATAAGTTTGTATTTGTTTTATCATTTAAGAATAATCCATGTTTTGTCCATCCATAATATGCATCATTTAAAGGAGAACATCTAAATTCAGTATCTTCTTTGTTGATTTTAAAAATATATTTATTTTTAGAAACCCTTGAAATCAAATGTGAAACTTCTTCTGTTTTATTCTCTTTTACATTATATATTTGGTTTTGAAATGTAAATACATTTATTGATTTGATTTTATATAAGTTATAAAAACCAAATGTGGGGTGTATATATTTTTTATTGATTAATTCAATATCATTATTTTTCATTGCTTTAACAATTTCATCTACTCTTATTGTTAAATCTTCTGAAATCAATTCTCTTTTATATTCAAACTTTTTTTCTTCTGGTTTTAGTATTTTTCCTAAATCCATATCTTTTACCGAACATCCTGTAATTACAAATGCAAAAAGTGCTGGCAAAACTATTCTAAAAATATTATTACTCATATCTATTAAAACATACCTTCTAATTTTTTTGTTAATATACCAAAGTAAATATTAAAAATTATAATTTAATACAATCTTAGATAAAATAATAGCTAAAAATTAAATCATTAGGAATTTATAAGATGACTGAAGCTAAATATATTTGGATGGATGGAGAACTTGTTAACTGGCATGATGCTAAAGTACACGTTCTATCTCATACACTTCATTATGGTAATGGTGCTATTGAAGGTACAAAAGCATACAAAACTCATGATGGTAGATGTGCAATTTTTAAATTACAAGAACATACTAAAAGACTTATAAACTCAGCTAAAATGACATTAATTGATGTTCCATTTACTGAAGATGAATTAAATAAAGCACAAATTGAATTATTACAAAAAAATGAATTAACTGAAGGTGCTTATATTAGACCTCTTGTTTACTTAGGTTATGGAGTTATGGGGCTTTACCACAAAGAAGCACCTGTAAAAGTTTCTATTTCTGCATGGGAATGGGGAGCATACTTAGGAGACGAAGGTATGAAAAAAGGTGTAAGAGTTAAAATTGCATCTATGACTAGAAACTCAAATACTTCAGGTATGGGGAAAGCAAAAGCAGTTGCTAACTACCTAAACTCTCAAATGGCTAAAGGTGAAGCAGTAGAATGTGGATACGATGAAGCATTATTAAGAGATGACCAAGGTTATATCGCTGAAGCATCAGGAGCTTGTTTCTTTATTGTAAGAGATGGTGTAATTATCACTCCACCTAATGATAACTCTTTAGAATCAATTACTCAAAAAACTGTAATTGAATTAGCTGAAGATTTAGGTTACGAAGTAATCAGAAGAAGACTTACAAGAGAAGAAGTATATATTGCTGATGAAGCATTCTTTACTGGAACTGCTGTTGAAGTAACTCCTATTAGAGATATCGATGCAAGAATTATTGGTGCAGGTGAGCGAGGACCAATTACAGAGGCTTTACAAACTGCATACTTCGATGTAGTAGCTGGTAAAAACGAAAAGTATTTAAAAGACTTAACATATATTAACTAAGGACAAATATGCCAATAGATAACGATTATTTCAAGAATAGACAAAACAATAACGGTGGTGGTTCTAACAACAATAACAATAATGGAGGTGGAGGAAACTATCAACCACCTTTTGAGCCACCTGAATTTTTCAAAAGTTTAGGTAAAAAAGCTGGATTTATTTACGTAATCATTGCAGTAGTTGCATTATTATTCGTATTTAAACCATTTATTATCGTAGAATCAGGACAAGTAGGTATTAAAAGTACTACTGGTAAATATGAAGAAGAACCATTAAGACCAGGTTTCCACTTATATATTCCAGGATTCCAAAAAGTAGTTTTAGTTGATACTAAAGTAAGATTAATGAACTATGCTAATATTGAAACAAGTGGTGGATTTGATCAAAGTATTAGAAGTAACCCTGCAATTTCTATCTTAGATGCTAGAGGTTTACCTGTTTCTATTGAATTAACTGTTCAATATAGATTAACAGCGCAAGGTGCTCCAACTACTATTGCTAACTGGGGATTCTCTTGGGAAGATAAAATTATTAACCCAGTTGTAAGAGATATTGTAAGAAATGTTGTTGGTAACTATACAGCAGAAGAACTTCCTACAAAAAGAAATGAAATTGCTGTTAAAATTCAAGAAGGTATCCAAAAAGATGTTGATTCTCTTGAAGGACAACCAGTACTTTTACAATCAGTTCAGTTAAGAGAGATTGTATTACCTCAAAAGATCAAAGATCAAATTGAGAGAGTTCAAATTGCTAACCAAGAATCTGAGAGAGTTAGATATGAAGTTTTAAGAACTAAACAAGAAGCTGAAAAAAGAGCTGCTAAAGCGACTGGTGATGCTGAAGCAAACAGAATTGAAGCACAAGGTAGAGCGGATGCAGTTGCAATTGAAGCAAAAGCACAAGCAACAGCAAATAAAGCTATTGCACAATCTTTAACTCCTAACCTTTTAAAAATGCAACAAATTGCAGTTCAAGGTAAATTCAATGAAGCACTTAGAACAAACAAAGATGCTAAAATCTTCTTAACTCCTGGTGGTTCAACTCCAAATATTTGGGTTGATACTAAAAGTAAATCAAGAGATGCGGCAATTAGCCAATAAGCTAAAATAGAGTAGGAAACTACTCTATTTTCCACTCCCATGAAAAAAAATATACTCCTAATAATTATCCTTCTAATAGCAAGTGTTGCTTTATTTTTTTATTTACAAAAAAATACTTTAAATGAAGAAAAAAATAAACCAATCGAAAAAACTAGCCCTACTAAAGTTGTTCCAGAAAAAAAAGCTCCTTTAAAAAAAGAGATTAAAGAAGCAAAACCTGTAGAAACTAAAAAAGTAGAAAAGATCAAAAAAGTTGAAGAAATAAAACTCAATTTAGACCCAGAATTAACAATTGATAAAACACAAAGATATAAAGAAGAAAAGTATCAACAACCTTTATCAATTCAAGAAGCTAAGCAAGCAAAAGAGAAAGACTTAGATATTAGTTTTGGTGTTGATGTTGATAAAAAAGAGAAACAACTTGATGGATTTAGTTTAGGTGTTGAAAAAAAATTTTAAGGGTTACACATGGAAATATTAAACAAAATTGACTGGCAAAAAATGGATGGATTAATCCCTGTAGTTACACAAGAAGCAACAACAGGTGACGTACTAATGCTTGCATATATGGACAAAGAAGCAGTTGAGCTTACAATGGATACAAATATTGCTCATTACTTTTCAAGATCTAAACAAAGAATTTGGAAGAAAGGTGAAAGCTCTGGTCATATTCAAGAAGTAGAAGATATCTTACTTGATTGTGATAATGACACTATTTTATTAAAAGTAAAACAAACTGGTGTTGCTTGTCATACTGGAAGAAAATCTTGTTTCTTTACATCAATGAAAACAAATGAAGAAGTAACAAAAGTTGAAATTGATACTACTGCTGCTTATGGAGTAATTGATACTTTATACCATGTAATTCAAGAAAAGAAAAATGATGACCCAAAAGCATCATATACTGCAAAACTTTTACAAGGTAAAGAAAACTCTATGCTTAAAAAGATTGTTGAAGAAGCTGGAGAGTTTACATTTGCAATTAAAGATAATGATGAAGAAGAGATTGTTTATGAAGCAGCTGATATTATTTATCATATGTTAGTAGCAATGGCTTCAAAAAATGTAAGCCCAGATAGAGTAAAACAAGAAATAGCTAGAAGATTTGGAATGTCTGGAATCGAAGAAAAAAACTCAAGAGTTGAATCATAAAAAATAGGAGATTCTCCTATTTTTTAATCTCTACTTTTTGTGATAATTTATCACTAGATAAATATAAAAACAATATCATAGC
>DKNG01000091.1:7096-7661 GCA_002470185.1 Arcobacter sp. UBA7394
AATAATAAAAGTGCAGAAAATAAAGCACTAGCTCTTAGGTATAAGCCAAGTATTAAAAGCCCAGCTAATACTAACTCTACAATAGTAACCACCCAAGATAAAATAGGAATCATTGATGAGTGTAAATATGGATTTAAAAAAGCCACATAAGCTTCAAATGTCTCAAAATTACCCCAAGCTACTCCACTTTCCCCTGCATTACCCCAAAGACCAAATCTATCAGCAAGAGCTGAAATAAAACCAATAGCAAGGGCAAACCGTACAAATAAGAGAACAATTTTTTCTTGATTTATTTTTATATTATTCATAATAATCCTTTTTAATTTAAAGAATATTATTAAAAAGATAAGTATTTTAATTGTAAAAAAACGACATTAGATTTCGAATTTTTTAAAGTTTAATATTCTAGCCATTGATAGTTTATTTTGATAATAACTTTTTGGAGTTTCATTCATAAAAGATTTAAATTCTTTTATAAAATGTGCTTGATCAAAAAAGCCATTGTTATAACCAGTACTTGTTAGATTTTCAATTTCTAGTGAGCTTAAAGAATCCCTTACATTTC
>DKNG01000088.1:0-1028 GCA_002470185.1 Arcobacter sp. UBA7394
CAAAATATCATAAGAAATGAAAAGCTTTTAAAAGTAACAAAGGTTGATGTTAACAAACCAAACATTACAATAACTCTACCAAAAAAAGAATCTACAAAAGAGACAAAAAAAGTAAAAGAAGTTGCTAAAAGAAAGAAACATGTTAAAAGAGCTTCATCAATTGATATTGGTCCAGTGAATATAAATAATGGAGTTTTAACATTCCAAGACAAAAATTTACCCTTACCATTTAAAACAACAATTACTAAACTAAACGGTAAGATTTCAGAGTACAATACAAATCAAGCTTCAAAAACAAAACTATCAGTTGATGGTGTAGTTGACAAATATGGTACTACAAATATTACAGGTATTGTAGACCCTAATGATATTAAGATTCTTACAGATATTCAAATGAGATTTAAAAACATCTCTATGAATAATTTCACTCCATATACAAGTAAATTTATTGGACAAGAATTAGATAGTGGAAAATTAAGCCTTGATTTAAAATACAATATCAAAAGATCTGATTTAGATGCTACAAATAGTATTATCATTACAAAGATCAAATTAGGTAAAAATGTAGAGAGTAAAGATGCCGTATCATTACCTCTAGGATTAGCAATAGCACTTATGGAAGACTCAAAAGGCGTAATTGACTTAAATATCCCAGTATCTGGAAATATTGATGATCCTAAGTTCTCAGTTGGACCAATCATCTGGAAAGCATTTACTAACCTAATCACAAAAGCAATTACTGCTCCATTTAAATTACTAGGTGCTTTATTTGGATTTGATGAAAGTGAAATCAAAAGTGTAAACTTCGACCATGGTCAAAGTGATATAACTCCACATCAAAAAGAGACTTTAGATAAGGTAACAAAAATCCTAAATAAAAGACCACAGTTAGCTCTAAAACTTGAAAGTTCTTATGAATCAAGTAAAGACTTAAAAGCTATGAAAAAAGCTAGATTTGATGCTATGGTTGAAAAGAATCTTCCAAATCCATTAATCAAAGATTACAAAGCTAAATACTTAGCATTATT
>DKNG01000088.1:1132-2655 GCA_002470185.1 Arcobacter sp. UBA7394
GGTAAATTAAATACAAATAGTTATTTATCATTCTTAGAAAATAAGCTTATTTCTAATGAAAAAGTTACAAAAGTACAATTAGAAAAAATGGCTAAAAATAGAATAAAAAATATTAAAACATACCTAACAAAACAAAACAAGATCAATTCTAAGCAAGTAGTATTAACAAACAGTGTTAAAACTAAAAACACAAATAATAAAACTTCAAATATTGATCTGAAGCTTACAAATATAAAGTAATACAAATATAAGTTAAAATTATATGTATGTCATTTGACATACATATGATTATCTGATATTATTCCATAAATATTTAATATAATATAAGGAATTCTTATGAAAAATATCATTTCATTAATAATTATAATACTAATGGTTACACTAATATATGGTACCTCTATGAAATTAAACTCAACAATAGCGAAAGAAAGAAGATTAGCTTGTCAAGAAGCAACTATTACATTTGAGAGAGTTTTTACGGATCAACCAGTAATAAAAGCTATTGATTTATTAGAAAGTAATAATTATAAGATAAACTCATATATTGACTATTCAAAATATATGAAAAGTCACTTAAAAAACATCTTATCAGAAAAAGAAGCTGTAAATAGATTAGAGCATGTTTTAGAAAGATTTGTAACTAATACATCATTAAAAAATGAAAAAATTGAAATCAAATATTATCTATATGAAAATGATAAAAATGATAGCAATAAAAAAGGTAAAAAAAGTAAGCTTTATGCTGGATATGTATTATTAGAGTTCAAACTAAATAGTAATTCAGTTTATAAAATTCAAACAGATTATATGGATAAAGACCTAAAAGATTTAAATGAAAGAATTGAGTGTGCTGTTCAATCATTTATATCTTTAAAATAAAAAGCTTTAAAAGCTTTTTATTCTTTATATAAGAATTATAGTTTAATAACCTTAGCTCCAAAACCACCCTGAGATGGATGTGCATCTGTGTAACCTTGAACACTTGGATGAGAGTCTAAGAACTTTTTAACAGCATAAGATAGTTTTCCAGTACCAATTCCATGATAAACTAAAACTTCATCAAATCCTGCAAGTAATGCATCTGATAAAAACTTATCCAAGTTATCAATAGCTTCATCAGCTCTTTGCCCATGTAAATCAAGTTTTACATGTCCTGAAGCTGGTTTTTGAACTGTAACAGTAGTTTTTGGTTTAACTTTAATCTTAGGTGGATTTCCACTTCTTTGTAGGTCTTCAAGTTTAACTTGTACTTTCATTCCCATATCGTTTTCAATAAAGGCTTTTTTACCTTTGATAGAAATAAGAACACCTTTTGTACTTCTATATTTTACTCTATCCCCTACTTTTAGGTCAACTGGATCTACTACTTTTGCAGCTTTAATATCACTTGCTTTTTGGTGAGAGATATTAAGATGTTGATGTGATTCTTTTACAAGTTTTGCTTTGATAGCTTTTTTAGCTTCATCTCTTGCATCTTTATATTCTTTGTGAAGTTTAGATTTTTCAGAATAAATTTCATCATC
>DKNG01000088.1:2743-7814 GCA_002470185.1 Arcobacter sp. UBA7394
TCAGAACTTCTCTCAATTAGTTCATTAAGTCTATCTTTATCATCACCATAAACCTCTTTTGCTTTTTTAACAACATTATGCGGGATTCCATATCGTGATGCAGTTTCAAAGGCATAAGACTTACCAATAGTTCCTTGTAAGAACTCATAAGTTGGTTTTTGATTCTCTTCATCATAAAGTGCAGCAATTAATTCAACATCATCATTAGCAGCCATAAGAGCAGCTAGTCTTTTGTGGTGAGTTGTAATAATTACTTTGATATCTCTTTGCATTAACTCTTCAATAATTACTTTGAATAAAGAAGCAGCTTCATCAGAATCTGTACCTAATTCGATCTCATCCACTCCAACAATTGCCATTTTAGAACCAAATAGTTTTGAGAACTCTACCATTCTTCCTGCAAATGTAGAAATATCATTTTTAACACTTTGAGGATCATCTAATACAGCATTAATACTTTTGAATGTTCCAACTGTTGTCTCTTTTGAGGCTTTGTATGGAAGTAAATATTTTGAAAGTAAAACAGCTGATAAAATAGATTTTAACATCATAGTTTTACCACCTGCGTTTACCCCTGTAATCATTACTACTGATTTAGTAAAATCAATAGAAATAGGTTTTGCATCACTTAGTGCTGGATGTGAGAAATTCACAAGTTTATTTTGTTTTTTCTTTGATGGTAAAATAAAGTTTTTATCATCTATTTTTGCAAAAAATAGTCTTGCTTGGTAATGATCAAATCTATCAAACTCTTTATTGATAAATTTTAAGAACATTAAATTCTTCTCAAACATTGAAGAAATTTCTTTACATACCTTTAGTAATATCTCTTCTCTTTTATTTAATAAATCATTTTGAGCTTGTTTTAGTGAAGCTACACTATGAGGTAAAACATAAAAGAATCCAGAGTTTGATCTATCAAGAACTTGTGCTTTAAGTACGTGGTTAAATCCACCTCGAACTAAAATACACTCTTCACCATTAATATAGTGAACTTGAGAATCAACTAGATAAGTTCTTACCTTAGTAGAATTGATTGTTTTATATAAACTTTGTTTGATTTGTTCTTTGTTTTTAGAAATGGCATTTTTAACCATGTCATAATCTTCATCAACACCATCTTTTAGGTTTGATTTTGAATCAAAGTAATCACAAATTTTGTTTATTTCTGTTGGGATTATTATCTTATCAATCCACTCTTGAAGTTTTCCTTCAAAGTTAAATCTTCTTAGATAATTGAAATAGTTTATAATTTTTACGAATTCATAGATTTCATATACTTTTAAAATACCTTGTTTTTGTATATGAACCAATGCTCTATCTAAAGATTCTACTTCTAGAGGAGCTTTTATATCATAATTTGATAATTCATTTATAAGTTTGTAGTGAAGGTTTATATCACCTTCTAAAATGATAGATTTCTCTCTTGCTAAAAGTGTAGAGAAAGAGTCTATATAGTCTGTTAAGTCTAATTTTTTTAATATATCATGCATGGTGCGCATTATAGCCTAAAGGCTATAATACTTTTATAAATAATATTGCCAATAAACTAAAGCAATAGTAGTAATTGCTAAAATTCCTAAAATATTAAATACAAATCCAATTTTTGCCATATCTTTTACTCTTACAGCACCTGAACTCATGGCAATTGCATTAGGAGGAGTTGCAATTGGAAGCATGAATGCATAAGAAGCACAAATTGTTGCAACAAATAGTAATAAAGTACTATCAATATTAGCAGCTTGACTTAGAGAGAAAATAATTGGTAAAGCAATTGATGTTAAAGCTGTATTTGATGTAACTTCTGTAGTAAAAGTAATCAGTGACGCAACTAATACAATCAATAATATTGTTGGTAAGCTTGTCAATGCTAATAAATAGTTTGCAATTTCATTAGCTAAACCAGTAGATGAAAATGCACTAGCAATAGAGAAACCAGCACCAAATAAGAAAATGATTTCATAAGGAATCTTTTTTGTATCTTCCCACTCTAAGAAACCAATCTTTGGAACAAACATTAATAGTCCATAAGCTAATAGAATTCCTTTTTCATTTAAACCAAGTCCTGAATAATATGGTTCAATTTTTGAATTAACTAAAAGTAGAACTACAAGTGAGCCTAAAATATAAAGTAATCTTCTTTGTTCACCACTTAAGTGTGTTCTATCTTCAAGTTTAGTATCGAATTTCAAGTCTTGAACACCTAATGATAAGAAGAATGGAATTATCAATAACATAACTAAAGCTAAAGGACCTGTTAGGAATATCCATTTTACAAAAGGTATTGCCTCTATTGCATTTTGTTCCATAAACCCTAAAAGAATTAGATTTGGAGGAGTTCCAATTGGAGTTACAATTCCACCAATACTTGCACCATAAGCAATTGCTAGAACTAATCTCATTTTTAATTTTAAATCATCAGTTAAAAACATTGCAATTGGGATTAATAACAATGCTGTTGTTGTGTTTGAGATAAGTGAACTTAAAAATGCAGATGTAATTGATAATGAAAACAAAACTCCTCTAGGAGTATTTGGGAATAGTGTTAAAAGTTTGTTTGATACATACTTATGTAAATTTGTTTTCTGAGTTGCAATGGCAATCATAAAACCACCTAAAAATAAAAAGATGATTGATTTTGAGTAATTTACAGATGTAGCATTAGTGCTCATAATATCAAATGTAGGGAAAAGTAAAATAGGAAGTAGTGATACAACTCCCAATGGTAATGCCTCATTTGTCCATAAAGCAACTAAAAATACAATCAACCCCAATAGAGTTGCGTGTTGAGTATTAAAAGCATATCCAGCAACTAAAAATGTTGCAAGTGCTAGTATTAAAGCTAGTAGAATTTTCTTCAATTTGATCCTTTCTTTTTTGACTTCTTAAATCTATTGTATATATAACAGACTAAATTTTATAAAAAGAAAGGAATAATTTCTTGATAAAGTATTATAATTTTACATAATGTAACAAATGAAATAAAACATACATTTTTAGTACATTTTAGAGACATTATTGATACATATTAACTACATACTTTATACATTTTTTAAATAAGTAATACTTATTTTTTCTTAGGTCTAAATGGTTTTATTACTTCTTCATTACACTCTAAGAAAGGTCCTTCCATTAAATCAATACAATATGGAATAGCAGGGAAAACTGCATCTAAACATTCTCTAATTGATTTAGGTTTACCAGGAAGATTAACAATAAGAGAACTTCCTCTAAGACCTGCTGTTTGTCTAGAAAGAATTGCAGTTGGTACAAATTTTAAAGACTCTGCTCTCATAAGCTCACCAAAACCTGGCATCATTCTATCACATACAGCTTCTGTAGCTTCTGGAGTTACATCTCTAGCTGCTGGTCCTGTTCCACCAGTAGTAACTACTAAACAACAACCCTCATTATCAACTAATTCTTTCATAGTATCTTCAATAGTTAGTTGATCATCTTCAATACATCTATATACAGGTTCCCATGTAGATGTTAAATAATCATTTAAAGTATCTTCAATAGCTTTTCCTGATAAGTCTTCGTAAATTCCTTTACTTGCTCTATCAGAGGCTGTAATTATTCCTATTTTTGCGATTTTATTACTCATAAAATATGTCCTTTTTCTTTTATATAATATACTGTTGCAAACTTCAAGAAGAAGTCATTTGCTTTTTTTGAATCTATAATTTTATCTTCTTGTCCTAAGAAGACTTCAATTTTTACACCCTTATCTACTAAGGCTTGTAATTTTTCTTCATCCCATTCATAAGTTAATAACTCTTCTAACTGCTCATATGAACCTTGGTTAAAATATTTATTAGTATTTATAGAAGATGGATGTGCTATGTTTTCTAAAAAGTTATCACAATAAGCTTTAGAATCTTTTTTGAAAAACATTAATTGCATTCTTTTGAATTTTTTGTCTTGTGTTTGGAAAAATGCAGGTGAGAATAGTTGAAGAGTATCAACTCTTTGCTCTGAGTTGATAACTTCTTCAAATGCTTTTATAGCTCCATAAGAAAAGCCAGAAACTGTAAAGTCATTGATTACTCTATACTCTTCAAATAATTCACTTTCATTTTCTAAACAAAAGCCTGAAAAGTAATCTTTAGATATCTTCAATATTAATTACCTCATTTTCTAACATGATATTTTTAAGTCTATTAATATCAGCTGCATTATGAGATAAATCAGCTCTTAATTCATTTTTGATATTCGTTAATAACTCATCTATTGAATTAGACATTTTATATTTTTCTACAATATCTTTAGCAATATTAGTTGCTGATTCTAAATCTTTATGGTTTATTGCATATTTTTCTTTTTTGATAACTTCAACACCTATAATACCAGCTAAATCTCTTCTGATATTCTCACATAATTCATTATATGATGGATAAGTTGAATTCATCTTTGATACACCCTCATCAAAAAGTGCTACTTTTGATTTTGAGATATATGCTTTTGATGCTTGATAAATTGATAAAATTTCTTTTTGTTTTGCATCAAGAATTTTAATTTGTTTTTTACCAAACTCCAGCTTATTTTTTGCAACTTCGATATCATCCATATCAAGAATCTTTGATTCTCTTTTAATCATATTTAATAAAGCTTCATTAATTAAAGTTGCAAGTGCAGCTGAACTAAAACCAGAAGTATCTGAAGATAGTTTATCTACATCAATTTCATGATTTTTACCTTCTAAATATAAAGATAAGATTTTTTTCCTATCATCAATATTTGGTAATCCTACATGAACTCTTCTATCAAATCTACCAGCTCTTAATAATGCATCATCAAGAACTTCAATTTTATTTGTAGCAGCAATTACAATAACACCGCTATCACCTTCAAAACCATCCATTTGAGTTAATAACTCATTTAAAGTTGATTCTCTTTCATCATTTGATTTACCAGATCTTGCTTTTCCAACTGCGTCTATTTCATCAATAAACACAATAGCAGGAGCAGAAGCTTTTGCTTTAGCAAATAGTTCTCGCACCTTTTTAGCACCCATTCCTACATATATTTGTACAAAAGAAGCACCACTTTGGTAAAAGAAAGGAACATC
>DKNG01000249.1:0-144 GCA_002470185.1 Arcobacter sp. UBA7394
TGAAGGACTAAATAGAAATGCAGGTACTCACGCCGCTGGTGTTGTAATTTCAAATGAACCTTTATGGAATAAAACTCCTTTATTCAAACCCTCAGGACTAGATACTTTAGCCACTCAATACAATGGTAAATATGTTGAGGATGT
>DKNG01000249.1:232-528 GCA_002470185.1 Arcobacter sp. UBA7394
AAGACCCTAACAGTTATTGAAGAGGGTTTAAAACTTATTGAGAAAAGACACGGGAAAAGAATCGATTTCTTAACTGCCGATGTTAATGACAAAGGTGTTTATGACTTAATTCAAACTGGTAATACAATTGGATTATTCCAGATAGAATCCGATGGTATGCAAGATTTATGTAAAAGACTAAAACCAGATAACTTCGAGGATATTATTGCCGTTCTAGCATTATATAGACCAGGTCCAATGGAGTCAGGAATGCTTGATGACTTCATCGATAGAAAACATGGTCGAGCAAAGATTGA
>DKNG01000249.1:745-8406 GCA_002470185.1 Arcobacter sp. UBA7394
GATGGTGGAGTTAAAAAAGGTTATAACAGAGCCCATTGTGAAGAACTATTCGACCTTATTGTAAAGTTCGCAGGATATGGATTTAATAAATCTCACTCAGCAGCCTATGCACTTGTAACATTTTATACATCATATTTAAAAAGATATTATCCTTCTGAATTTATGGCGGCACTACTTACTTTAGAAAAAGATAATACTGATAAAGTTGTAAAATATGTTGATGAAGTTAAAAGATTAGACTTAGATCTATTCCCACCTGATATTAATAAATCAGATCTTGTATTCTCTGCAACTAAACTAGAAGGTGAAGAAGTTGTAATGTTTGGTATGGGTGCTATTAAGGGTGCTGGGGATGTTGCCATTAACTCAATTTTAGATTCTAGAAAAGAAGGTGGAGACTTTAAAGATTTATCAGATTTTATTTCAAGAATTGATGGAAGTAAAGTAAATAAAAGAGTAATAGAATCTCTTACAAAATCTGGGGCTTTTGATAGTTTTGGATACTCTAGAAAATCAATGCTTGAGCAAATTGAATTAATTGGTGAAAAAGTAAAAGATGCAATGCTTTTACGTAAACAAACAACTAATTCATTATTTGGTGACTCAGAAGAGATGACAAGACTAACTGTAGAATTAGATCATTTAGAAGAGTATGATGCAAAAGAGATTTTAGAGTTTGAAAAAGCTGCTTTAGGTTTCTATGTATCAGGACATCCACTTGACGAATACAGAGAACAAATGGAAAAAATCAACTATACACTTTCTTCTCAAATTGATGAAGTAGCAGATGGTAGTGACGTTCTTTTTGTAGGAAAAGTAGAATCAATTACAGAGAGAATCTCTAAAAAAGGTAATAAATTTGGAATTGCAAATATTCTGGATTTACATGGAAATATTGAACTAATGCTTTTTGAAGATAAAATTAAAGAGTTAAGAGAAGATTTCAACCTAGATGAACCAATTGCATTTAAAGTAAGAATTACTCAAGATGAACAATTTGGTGCAAAAATGAGTCTTAGAAAAATTGAAGACTTAAAAGATGCCAAAAAAGAGAAATTAAAAGTACATAAAGTTGTAAAAGTAGAACCACCTTTAACTATTGCTCTACCTTTTGATAATAAAGAAGAAACAATTTTTAGATTATTTGATTTAGTAGCAAATAATCAAGGGAAAAGAGAATTAAAAATTCTAATTAAGTCTAAACTAGCTGATATAGAATTAGAAAGTGGATTTAAAGTAAATAACAACCTTGAAAATATAATCACTCAATTACCAGGAGCATTTATCGTATCATGAGAAAACATATATTATTAACAAATGATGACGGTTTTGATGCTGTTGGATTAAAGGCTCTTAAAGAGGCTCTAGAGCCAATTGCAAAAATAACAGTAGTTGCACCAGCAAAGAACAAATCTGCTTGTGGTCACTCTCTAACGCTTGATAAACCACTAAAACTTGATATGGTTGATGATGATTACTATAGAGTTGATGATGGAAGTCCAACTGATTGTATTTTTGTATCAATCAATAATCTTTTTGAAGAAGATTTTAAACCCGATTTAGTAATCTCTGGAATTAACATTGGTGCTAATTTAGGAGAAGATATTACTTATTCAGGAACAGCAGCAGCTGCTATGGAAGCAGTGCTTCATAAAATACCAGCAATTGCCATTTCACAAGTATGTAAAGATAATTGTAGTGAAGTAAAAAATGGCTGGGATTTCGCTTTGGCAAAAGAAACAATAGTCAAACTAGCTACAAAGATTTTAGAGGGAGAGTTTCCATTAGAAGAACGAAAGTTTTTAAATGTTAATATCCCACAAGTAAAACCAGAAAACTGTAATGGCATTAAAATCACAAAAGCTGGCTATAGAGAATACGGAAATGACACTCACAGACACTTAAACCCAAGGGGTGAAGAGTATTACTGGATTGGTCTACACCCTCTAATATGGCGAAAAAGTGAAGATGAATCTTGTGATTTTGAAGCCATTAAAGCAAACTATGTATCAATTACTCCAATAATGTTAGATCTAACTTCATACAAAGATATTGATACTCTAGAAAACTGGATAAATAATTAAAGGAAAGAAAATGAACTTTACAGAATCATTATTAAACCATATTGACAAATTAGTTGGAACTTTAAAACCTGAAGATGAGTTACAAGAAGTTTTAAAAAAGAAATTTACAAAAAAAGAATATAAAATATTCGTTGCTTTTGAAGAAGGTAAATCTTTAGAAGAAGTAAAAGAAATTGTAAGAAACGATGAAGAAAGAATTGAAGAAGTTTACAAAGCAGCTTGTAAAAAAATCAATCAAGAAAAAATTAAAAAAGAATTAGTTTTTTTTAACTAAAAAATAGAGTTTAAAACTCTATTTTTCAAAACCTAACAAAATCATTCCTGCAAAGTTTTCACCTTTGTAGAATTCAACTCTAAATAAATCTCCATTTTTATCAATAGAAAATCTTTTTAAAATATCTTTTTTATGAATAGTAATACCTGATTCATTTTTGATACTTTTATTTGTATAACCAATTACATTAACTCTTAAGTCTGAAATAGGATCAATATTAAATGACTCTTTTGCATATACAATATCACCAAATTTTATACTATCTTTTTGTCCATCTAATGTAATATTTATATCACGATTATCTTCAACAAATTTAATATAATCAGGATGAAGTTTTGCTAATCTTCTATTCCCATAATGAATAATATACTCTTTCCCATGTTTTACAATAGTCATTAAAGGACTTGAAGGAGTAAATTCAACAACACCATCTTTATTGATAGGAAAATACTTTAAAAGGTTTCTTACCTTACTCAATGGCAGTTTTATTTTTTCATCATAAAATGAAATAAAAATATCATGATCCATAACTTGTTTGATAACTGATGGTGAAAGATCAAATTTTCGTTCAAATTCAATTCCCATAATTTTCATATATGCTTCAATTGCTTGAAGATGATAATAAACTCTTTCATGTAAAGGTAACTCTTTACTAGCTTCATTAGCAAAAGCAGCTTTACCATTATTAATAGCAAAGTATGTAAGAGTTTTTTCCATCTCTTTATCACCTAATCTAGTCTTAGTATTTTTAACACCATACTTATGCTCAGGATCAATAAGATTTTCGTTAATTGATGAAACTACAGAAGATGATATCTCTTCAAGATTTCCATATCTTTGTACGTTTATATTAGATTGATCGATAACAGAACATTGTCCCCATCTTCTAGGTGAGTACTTGCTATTAATATGTTTCTTTCTATAAAATCCGCTACCATCATGTAAATTCAAAATTAACTTTACTTCAGGAGCTTTAAGATATTTTTTTATTCTTTGAATAGTTTCATAATCGGGATCAGAATCTGCAAGGTTTGCAAACTTTCTATTCATATCACCATAAGGACCACGTGATCTTTTGATAATTGAATAAAAATTTAGATTTGGAATAACCCAAACAGAACCTTTTTTAATATCATAATGTGTAGCAACTAAAGATGCAGCCATAAAAGCACCTGGCTCATCACCTTGTATTCCACCAATTAAAAGAAGGGTATTATCATTTAATTCCCCTTTTTTAATAAAATCAAAATCAAATGTTTGTACTTGCGCATGTAAGCTTTGGAAACAAAGAAGTAATACTAGAACTCTAAACAGTCGTAATATGCCAAGGTTCATACCTTACCCCATCCTTATTGTTGATTGTATATCGAACATCAACATATGTTAATTTTCTAATTTGTCTAAATTCATCTGTCATTGCAAATCTTGGAGTAAAGTTAGCATAACCAAAACCTTTTTTCCCAACATCAAAATCCCCAATAGCATGATAAGTAAAAGCAGGAGGAGCTAAAGAAATTGCAGCAATAGTAATATTACCATCAACAGAAGCAACTTTATCAAAGAATAGTTTCATTTGTTTTACAACACTTCTAATACCAGAAGTTAAAGTAAGAGTATGTCCTACATCTCTAATCATTTCATGATAAGTATCTAAAGGTTTACCTTTAAATAAATAATGTCCTGTTCGTGGAACTTTTACAATCTCTTTTCTATTTATAGTATCCGTAATATTATTAGAAATTCTATTTCCATAAAAACCATGAGCAGAAGGATTATAATAAAACATAAATTCTAAAAATTCTAATTCATCTTTTGTAAATGCACCAATTTTTGAAGTATCAGCAGCAATTTTTAACATCTCATCAAAACTTAGAATATTAAAATTACCATATCCTACATGTCTTTGAACTAAAGTCAATTTTGTTCTTATTGAATTAAACGCATTTATGTATTGATCTTCCACATAAAAATAAGGATTTCTCATTTCAGGAGGCTCAAAAGATACAATGTCAACAGTATCATTAGCTAAAACTGTTGATGATAAAACAGCAGTACTTGATAATTTAAAAAAATCTCTTCTATTCATAATTTTTCTTATATTTTTTTATTATAAAACCATTTTAATATCAGCATGATCACCTAGGATCTGATACAACTCTTTTCTATCTTCTTCATTATGAACTAATAAATCTAGTGTGTAACTTTTATATTTACCTTTACTACTAGTCTTTGATTCTTTTAAAGTATGTTCTCTCTCTAATATTATAGTTTTAACAACTTTTTTAATATTAATTTTTTCTAATGCAATTAGTTTATAGCTCCAACTACAAGGATAATTTAATTCTAGTTTTTGATTATTTAAGTCAATCATTTTTACTTACTTTCCCTTTTAAAATCTCCACTTTTACCACCAGATTTTTCTTCTAACTGAACATTAGAAATAATCATTGATTTGTCAATTGCCTTAACCATATCATATATAGTTAATAAGCCCACAGATGCACCTGTAAGCGCTTCCATCTCAACTCCTGTTTGTCCATTAAGTTTAGCTGTTACACTAAGTTTAAATCCTGGTAGTTCTGGCAACTCTTCAATATCACAATTAATTCCGCTTAATAATAAAGGATGACACATAGGGATTAAATCACTAGTTTTCTTTACACCCATAATTGCAGCAATAACTGCTGTTTGAATTACAGGGCCTTTCTTAGTTGTATTTTCAATAATTGCATTGAAAGCTTCATCAGACATAGAAATCTGTCCAGATGCTACTGCAACCCTTGTTGTTTCTTGCTTATCAGAAACATCAACCATCTTTGGTCTGTTATTATCATCTAAATGTGTTAAATTCAAAATATTGCCTTTTTAATTAGTACAAATATTATATTCTAAATTTAGTTAAATTGAAATTAAGTAAACTTTAAATATAATGCAAACTTAAATTTTAAAAAGAAAGTGGGTGAACTTTACATGCCAGGCATTAAAGTAAAAGATAGCGAATCTTTCGACGAAGCGTACAGAAGGTTTAAGAAACAATGTGATAGAAATCTTATTGTTACTGAAACTAGAGCTAGAAGATTTTTTGAGCCAATGACAGAGATCAGAAAAAAACAAAAAATCAATGCTAGAAAGAAAATGCTTAAGAGATTATACATGCTTAGACGATACGAGTCTAGACTGTAGTAATTTGCTATTTCCGAAAAAAAAGGTCAGTTGTTTACAACTGGCCTTTTTTTATGGGTAATAAAATTACAAATTTAGCTCCATTTAATTTTTTATTATCATATTCATATTCAATATTCTCAACAGTTATTTTACCATCTAAATGTTTTGTAATAATTTCTTCACTCATATATAACCCAATTCCCGTACCTTGTGATTTGTGTTTAGTAGTAAAGTATGGTTCAAAAATTCTATCAATGATATTTATATTTATACCACCTGCACTATCTTTAATAGAAATTTCTAAATTATTACTAACAATATTAATATCAATAAATATATATTTATCTATACCTTCAATAAAAGCATCAATAGCATTAGATAAAATATTCATAATAACTTGAATAAATTCATTTTTAAAACTATCATATTCAAATTCTTTTTTTTCAAATACAATTTCAATATTGTTTTTAAATAGTTTAATATTTAAAATATCAATTGAATCTTGAATTGCATTTGATATATTAAATATTTCAGATTTTTTATCTGTTCTAAAAAAATCTCTAAAATCATCAATAGTTTTAGAAAGATAATTAGTAGACTTCATAATTGTAGTTACTGTATCATCTATATCTTTATTATCTAAAGTTCCAAAGTCTTTTTTTACTTTCATACCACTAGCAGCAGTTGAAATTATAGATAAAGGTTGCCTCCATTGGTGTGCTATATTTTGTAACATCTCACCTAGTGATGCCATTTTAGATTGATGAAATAATAATCTATCTTTTTCATTATTCATCTCAACTTCTTTATTAATTTTTTTCTGAATAATTTCAAATCTATTTTTTAAAAACTCAATATTATAAATAAGTACCAATACTAGTATACAAGTAATCAATACACTAAGGGTAACAATTTTTATAATAAATTCTCTGTTATATTTTTCTAGAACTTTTTGTTTTTCTAATAAACTCTCATTAATCTTATCTTTAAAAAAACCACTACCAATTGCCCATTCCCATCTGTTTAAACCTTTAATATAAGAAGTTTTCATAGTAGCCTTGGAATATTCACCAAAAAAAGTTGAGTCATAAGAGATAAAACCATCACCCATTTTTGCAATTCTTACTATCTCTTCAGTATTATATCTATCTACATTAGAAAATGATTTAGCATATTTATTAACTATTTTAGGGTTAGGATGAAAAATAAATTTCCCTTTATAATCAAGGATAAATACATAACTAGCTACATCATAAGGCAAATTACTTAAATAGTATAAAATATCTTTTTTAATTTCATTTTCATAATCAACTACATATTCTCCAGTACCTATATACATATCTAACTCTTTTATATACTTATTATAAGATAGCTTTTGGTACTGTCTTTTAGTATCACTTGGTTTAAACCACCACCAAGACATAAAATTATCTTCATTTGTTTTTAGTGACTTGATTATAGATCTTGTGATATATTTACCTCTTACATCTTTAATCTCTAAAAAAGATCTTCCTTCTAGTTTATTCTGAATAGGTAATAAAATACATTCACCTTGCATACTATAAATGTAGTAATAACCTCTACCATCATTAAATCTAACGTCACGTAAAGCATCTTTAATTAGTTTGACTTTTGTTTTTTTTGATAAATCTTTATTATTATTTAAAATTCCTAATATAATATTATTAGCATCATTAACTCTATTTTTTAAATCCACTTTTAATTTTTCTTCAGTATTATGATAATTAGATTTAATGAATTTATAAACATTTAGAACATCGCTCTTAATATTATTTCTATTATTGTCTAAAAATTCTTTTTTTAATTTTAATGATTCTTGTTCAAAATTATTTTGATTCTCAAGTACTACATATGTAGTTATAATTAAAGATAATAATATTACTAATAAAGGAGGAAGTATAGTTAGAACTTTTAATACTTTATCAACATTAGGTTTAAACAAAAGAGATCCTATAAGAAAAATAATTAAATTACTTGTAAAATTTACAAATATATTTTATATACAATGATAAGATAAATACGATTAAAATAAAGCAAATAATAGTATATAACGGAAAAAGTATAGAAGAATTAAAATGTAAATATAGGAAATTCAGTGATTAAAGGTAAAGATAAAA
>DKNG01000086.1:0-8845 GCA_002470185.1 Arcobacter sp. UBA7394
GAGTTACTCAAGAAAATGCAAATGAAGCAAACCAAACAACTAATATTTCAAACGAAGTGTCAGGAATGGCTAACCAATTAGTTACAGATGCGCAAAATAAGAAATTTTAAAGGATAGAAGATGGCAGCAGGACAAGAAACAGTATTAGATGATTATGCTTTTTTAGTTAGTGAGACAGATTCTAAAGGTATTATCAAATTCGCAAATAATGACTTTTGTAACATTGCAGAATATACTTTGGATGAATTACTAGAGCAACCACATAGTATGGTAAGACACAGAGATATGCCAAGAAAGGCCTTTAAATCTTTATGGGATACTGTTCAAAAAGGTCAAATTTGGACAGGTTATGTAAAGAATGCTACTAAAAGTGGTGGATATTATTGGGTATATGCAACAGTATATCCATTTGAATCTTGTGATGGTTCTCAAGGATTTATGTCTTGTAGAAGAAAAGCAAGTAAACAAGAAATTGCAGCAGCTGAAGAGCTATATCAGCAATGGAATAAAGAAGAAGGTAGATAGAGTTTTCTCTATTTGCTTACTTTTTCACTTTTTTTTAAAATCTCTTTTAAATAATCTTTATTAAATACTAATCTTTAAAAACTATAGATATAATACTTCTTCAATTTACTATGGAGTATATATTATGAATCTTATAAACTGCCCTGAATGTAATCATGAAATTTTAGATAGAATTGGAACAATATGTCCTAGTTGTGGTCATAATGTTACATATTTTGAAGGTGATAAAAAAAGAAAATTATATGGTAAGTTTTTTGCTATGTCTATATTTTTCCCCTTTATATCATTTATTACAATAGTATTTACATCAGGGAACTTAATTGCATTATCTATTGCAAGTATATTATATTTATTTTTAGCGACATTATCATGTCCTCTAAGATTTAAAGATTTGTTTTTTACAGGATATGAAAAACTTGTTTTTTGGGTAATTTGGGGAGTATCAAATAGCTTTATTGCAGCTATTACATATAATTCTTTTTCTAAGTTACTTTAGATATTAAAAGACTAAAAAGAATCTACTTCTTTTTATCTTTTAATCTTCTTTTCCACTCTTTTTCAAACTTTTTTCTCTTTAAAAAAGATAGATTTTCAATAAATAAATGACCTTCTAAATGTTCCATCTCATGTTGCCAAGCAACTGCTAAAAAGTCTTCACATTCCATTGTTTGTTTTTCACCATTTCTGTTAAAATATTCAACAATAATATGTTGAGCTCTTTTAACATCTTCATGAAAACCTGGAACACTTAAACACCCTTCAGTAAAAACTTGTTCGCCATCTTTGTGAGTAATCACCGGATTAATTGCTTCAATTAAATCCTCTTTTTTTTGAACATCATTTTCGTCAGGAATACTAATAATTAAAGCGTTTAAAGCAACTGATATTTGAATAGCTGCAAGCCCTACTCCGCTTTGATCAACCATAGTATCATACATATCATCAAGAAGAGTATGAAGTTCTTCATTGAACTCCACTACATCTTCTGACTTTGTTCGAAGTAATTTATTTGGATAAGTAATAACTTCTCTAATCATTATTTATCTCTATTTGTGCTTTTCTATAACTTCATCAACTAAACCGTATTCACAAGCTTCAGTTGCACTCATAAAGTTATCTCTATCAGTGTCTTTTTCAATAGTTTCAATATCTTGACCAGTTTGATCTGCAATCATAGCATTTAAACCGTCTTTCATTCTTTGAATCTCTTTTGCTTGAATTTGAATATCAGTAGCTTGCCCTTGAGCTCCACCTAATGGTTGATGAATCATAATTCTAGAGTTAGGAAGAGAATATCTCTTACCTTTAACTCCTGAAGATAATAAAAACGCACCCATTGATGCTGCTTGTCCTATACAAATAGTACAAACATCAGGTTTAATATAATTCATAGTGTCATAAATAGACATACCACTAGTGATAACTCCACCTGGAGAGTTGATGTATAAGTAGATATCTTTATCTGGATCTTCTGCTTCTAAGAACAGTAATTGTGCAACTACAGTAGAAGCAACTTGATCATTGATTTCTCCACTTAACATGATAATTCTATCTTTTAAAAGTCTAGAGTAGATATCATAACTTCTCTCGCCTCTTCCGCTTTTCTCAACTACGTATGGTATATAACTCATTTATTTATCCTATATTTTATTAGATTAGTTACCTAATTTTTCGTCTAATAATTTAGAGATAACTCTCTCTTCAATCATTGACATTTTAATAGCTGGTAAATATCCTGCTTCTTCGTATTGTTTTAATACTTCTTGAGGATTTTGTCCCATTTGCATTGCTTCGAAGTATAATACTTGAGTAACTTCTTGATCAGAAACTTCAACTTCTTCAGCTTTTGCTAATGCATCAACAATGAATGTAGCTTTTACAGAAGATTCAGCTTCAGCTTTTAATTCTTCTCTAATTTCTTCAACTTTTGCTGCATCTTCTTGTAATGCTTTGATTTCGTCTTCGCTCATAGTTCTTACTTTGTTGTTTAACGCGTGGTTAACTTCTTGATCAACTACTGAAGATGGTAATGCAAATTGTAATTTTTCAACTAAAGTGTTTAAGTACTCAGGTTTTAATTCTTCTCTGTAGTATTTAGCTTTAACTTCGTTTTTGATTTGCTCAGTAATTTTTTCTTTTAAAGTATCAAGAGTTACATTTTCTTCTTGAGGAAGCATTTTTTGTGCGAATTCGTCATTTAATTCAGCAGCAGCTTTTTCTTGAATTTCATGTAAAGTTACTTTAAATACAGCTTCTTTACCAGCTAAATCTTTTGATTGGTACTCTTCTGGGAAAGTAACAGTAATATCTTTAGATTCTTCATATTTCATACCAATTACTTGATCTTCAAATCCTGGGATAAATGAACCAGAACCTACGTGTAATGGATATTTCTCAGCTTTTCCACCTTCAAATGCAACACCATCAACGAAACCTTCGAAATCGATTACAGCGTGATCTTGATCTCTTACCATTCTTTTTCTAGCAATTTTTACTAGTGGTGCAGATTGTCCAGCCATTTCTTCTAACTTAGTGTTAACTTCGTCTTCTGAAACTGTTTTTTCTTCAACAGCAGGGATTAATGCTTTGTAATCTCCTAAATCAACATTTGGTTTAGTTGCAACTTTTACTTCAACTTCAACAGAACCGTCTTCTTTTTTGTCATATTTACTAATTGATGGCTCACCAATTAAGTCTTCATTAGCAATGTTTAATTCTTTTAAACCATCTGCTAAAATTGCTCTTAATGCTTCACCTTCAGCATCTTCAGTTAACTTATCAGCATATCTTTGCTTAACAACAGCAACAGGAACCTTACCTTTTCTAAAACCTTGGATATCCATAGTTTTAGCAGCTTGTTTTGCTACTTTGTCTAAGTTACTTTCGATAGTTTCCTTAGCAATTGTTGCAGAAATTACAGCGTTTGCTTCGTCAACTCTTTGTGCGTTAAATTCCATTAAATTCACTCCGATTGTTATATTTTTAGCCGTGATTTTAGCTAAAAATTACTAAGGCTTTAATAAAATACTATTTTAAAAGGAGTTATCTTGAGTTTTATATATACAAATGTGCTTTTTTTAATGCTAATTCCAGCATTATTGCTAATGTTTTTACTAATAAGTAAAAAAAACAATTTTGAACAATATTTTTCAAAAGAAGCATTAGATAAGTTATCAGTTTCTAATCAGTACTTCTCAAAAAAAGCTAGAAATATTACACTTTTTATTTCACTTATATTCATGATAATTGCACTAGCTCGCCCTGTTACAAATGAAAAAGAGCAAAGAGTTAAACAAGAACTTAATACATTACTAGTGGCAATTGATGTTTCAAAATCTATGCTTGCTACTGACTTGTATCCAAATAGATTAGATTTTGCTACAAAAAAATTATTAAGCATAATTGATAATTCAAAAGATACAGCAATAGCTGTAATACTATTTGCTAAATCTTCATTTATTTTATCTCCTTTAACAGAAGATTTTCATTCTCTTAAAATATTAGTGGAAAATTTAGATACAGGAGCAAACTTTGATAATGGTACAAACATTTATTCAACTTTAGAAGTAACAAATAAATTACTTAAAAACTCTACAAATAAAAATTTACTATTACTCACAGACGGTGGTGATAAACAAGATTTTGAAAAAGAGATAGACTTTGCAAAAAAAAATAAGATAAATGTCTATACTATAGCTCTTGCCTCAAAAGAAGGTTCAGCTATAAAACTTCAAGATGGAAATTTTCTAACTAATAAAAATGGAGATATTGTTACAGTGTCAGTAAATGAAAATATAAAAAAACTAGCTCTTAGTACTAATGGTGGTTATATAAATTATTCCATAGATAATAGTGATATAAATGCTATTTTAAATGATATATTAAAAACATCAAAAAAAGAAAATATTCAATCAAAGAAATATAAAACTTATACTGAACTATTTTATTATCCTTTAGCTCTTGGCATATTTTTATTATTACTTGCATTTTCATCACTTCCAAAAATTAGATTCTCTAAAAACAAATCTAATAGTCTATTTTTAGTTTTATTTGTTTCCCTATTTTTAACAAATGATTCTTATGCTTCTATATTTGATTTTCAGACCATTGAGCAAGCTAGGGAAAACTATAAAGCCCAAGAGTACAAAAAATCTTCAAAAGAGTATTCTAAGCTTCCAGCTTCTAAAGAACAACAATATAATCTCGCAAACTCTTTATACAAAGAAAATAAGTACAAAGAAGCGATTGATACATATAAAAATATTCAAAGCGAAGATAGAGATCTGAATTTTAATAAATTACATAATATTGGAAATGCTTATGCAAAAAGTAATGATTTACAAAATGCAAAAAAATCTTATGAAGAAGCATTAAAAATAAAAAATGATAAACAAACACAAGAAAATCTGGATGCAGTAAATAAAGCTTTAGAGAAAAAAGAAGAAAAGAAAGATCAAAAAGGTCAAAAAAAGAATAAAGACAAAAAACAAGAGAAAAAGAAAAAAGAAGATAAAAAACAAGAAAAATCTAATAACTCAAAAGAGAATAAAAAGAACAAAAAAGAAAACAAGAAAAAAGATGCAGAAAAAAAAGAGCATAAAGAAAAGAAAAAGTCTGATCAAAAAATAAATAAAAAAGAGATGTCAGATAAAGAAGAGAATAGATGGTTAAAACAATTAGAAAAAAAGAAAACTAATTCTTTATTAAAAAAAGTAGAATCATCACAAGAAGATGATTCTACTAATCCATGGTAAATCTAATACAGTCTGAAAATTAGTAGTTTTTAGATTTTCTCATTTGAAGTAACTCTCTTTGAACAGAGATGTTTACTTCTTCATTTGGTTCGTAATCAAGTGAATAATTTCTTCCATCATAATCAACAGAATTTAAAATCACTTTCATAGCTTCAAGTCTTGCTTTATGTTTGTCGTCAGATCTTACAATATGCCAAGGAGCAGATCTTGAAGTAGTACGTCTAAGCATTTCGTATTTTTTCTCTGAGAATTCATCCCATAAATCTTGTGCTTGCATATCAACTTCTGAGAATTTCCATTGTCTTAATGGATCTTCAATTCTTCTATCAAATCTTCTTTTTTGTTCTTCTTTTGATACAGAGAAATAAAGTTTGTTTAGAATCATTCCTTGTCTTACTAAATCCTGCTCAAAATTAACAACATCTTCCATAAAGATTTCATGTTCTTCTTGTGTACAGAATCCAAAAATAGGTTCAACCATTGCTCTGTTATACCAAGATCTATCGAATAATACAATCTCTCCACCAGTAGGGAAATGTTCAATATATCGCTGGAAGAACCATTGATTTTTCTGAGTATCTGTTGGTTTACCAAGAGCTACGATTCTGTAGTGCTTATTATTCATATATCTAGTGATTCGTCTAATAGCACCACCTTTTCCAGAAGCATCTCTTCCTTCAAAAATAATAATCATTCTTTTGTTTTGTGACTCTAGGAAATTTTGAAGTTTAATTAATTCAATTTGATATTTTTTTAATTCTTCTAAATCATAGATTTTTTGAATACCTTCATTTAAAACCTGAGGATCAAGTTTTTTATAATCACCAAGAATTTCAATTAATTCTTCATTCTCTTCAATTATTTTTGCTAATGCTTCATTATTTGTACTATCTGTATTAACTGACACTTTTTTTGATGTTTCCTCTTCTTTTTTTACAACTATTGATTCTTTAAAAATATTCATTAATTCTAATGCTGATTTTTTAGTAAGGTTATCTTTTTTTGTATATCCTAATACTTTAACATATCTTTTTCGCTCAAACTGAAATCTTGCGATATATTTTTTACCAAATATTGGATGTGTTGCTTTTGAGATATATAATCCACTGTAATTCGTCTTTTCAAAATCGCTTAAATTCATCTACTATGCCTTCGCAAACTTATTTTCTTGTTCCATATTTTCAATCTCTTCAGTACCTGTAATTAGTACATTACGATCCACTTTTATTATTTCATCTTCTATTTTTTCTGGATATACTACATGATTTAAAATATGTTTAATACAGTTTATTCTTGCTTTTTTCTTATTGTCACTTCTAATTACTGTCCATGGAGCAATATCTGTATTAGATGACATTAACATAGAAAATTTTGCAATTGTATATTTATCCCAATATTTTTGTGATTCTTTATCAACTGGAGATAATTTGTATTGTTTTAAAGGATCTGTTTCTCTTTTTTTGAATCTTAGTGCTTGTTCTTTTTTTGAAACTGAGAAATAATACTTCATTAAAACAACACCTGATTTAACAAGCATTTTTTCAAACTCTGGAACTTCTCGTAAGAATTCATGGTGTTCTTCTGTAGTACAAAATCCCATAACAGGTTCAACCCCACCCCTGTTATACCATGATCTATCAAATAATACAATCTCACCAGCACTTGGAAGGTATTGTGTATATCTCTGAAAATACCATTGTGTTTTTTCAATATCACTTGGTTTTTCAAGTGCAACTACTCTAGCTCCCCTTGGATTTAAATGTTCTGTAATTCTTTTGATAGTACCACCTTTGCCCGCAGCATCTCTACCTTCAAAAATCATCAGAACTTTTAGTCCTTTTTCTTTTACATGATTTTGGAATTTTAATAACTCAATTTGTAAAGTTGTTAATTCTCTTTCGTACTCTAAAGTCTCTTTTTTAACCCATATTTGAACTTTTTTGTCTTTGTACTTTAATTCATTTCTTTTTCTATTTTTATCTTTAGAGTTATGTTTAACTGATTCTTCAGTATCAATCTCATCCATATCTTTAAATTCGCTATTAATGATTTCTCTCTCCTGCCCCATTTTTCACCTTTTTTATGTTATGAAAGTCTCACTTTATAATTATTATAGCCAAAATTGTTTACAATTTGGTAACAATTCTCGTTCTTTTTTATCACAATAGATGGTAACTTTATACCATTGAAGGTAGTTGTTTTTACCATTGTATAGTGAATCATATCTTCTAAGATAATCTTATCACCTACTTCTAATGGTTTATCAAAAGAGTAATCACCTATAATATCTCCAGCAAGGCAAGTATTTCCCCCTAGTCTATATGTAAACTCTTTTTCATTAGCATTTAGAGCACCTCTAATATCAGCTTTATAAGGCATTGCCAAAGTATCAGGCATATGTGCTTCAGCAGAGGTATCCAAAATGGCAATATTCATTCCATTATTTACAATATCTAAAACAGTAGCCATTAGGTACCCTGTTTGCCACCCTACTGCTTCACCTGGTTCTAAATATACTTCTAAATGTGGATATCTATTTTTGAACTCTTTTAAGGTAGTTATTAAACCCTCAACATCATAATCTTCTCTTGTAATATGATGCCCACCACCAAAATTAACCCATTTCATTTCAGCTAAATATTCACCAAAGTTCTCTTCAAAATTTTTAAGTGCTCCTTGAAGTGCATCTACATTTTGTTCACATAAAGCATGAAAATGCAAACCATCAATATTTTCTAATTGTGTATCATCAAAATTAGCTTTTGTAATTCCAAGCCGTGAGAATGCTCCACAAGGATTATATAAATCTACCTCAACAGATGAATACTCAGGATTTACTCTAAGTCCTATAGATGTTTTTCCTATAGCTTTATGTTTTAATAGCTTTAGTTGATTAAATGAGTTAAATACCACATGATTTGATAAAGATACAATTTCATCAAACTCTTCTTCTTTAAAAGCAGGAGAATAAGTATGTACTTCTCCCCCAAATTCTTCTTTTGCAAGTATTGCTTCATGAAGACCTGATGCACAACACCCTTTTAGGTATTTTTTACATAAATCAAAAGTTGAGTGCAGTGCAAAACCTTTTAGAGCTAAAAGAATATTTACATCTGCTTCATCTTGTACTTTTTTTAATAACTTTAGATTATTTTCTAATAAGTTCTCTTCACATACATAACTAGGACTTGGTAAGTCCTCAAATTTTTCTACAAAATCAATCTTCTTCAAAGGGTTCAAAATCCTCTTTATTTACTCCGCAATCTGGACATTCCCAATCATCTGGAATATCTTCAAATGCAGTTCCGGGTTCGATCCCGCTATCTGGATCACCTAAGGCTGGATCATATATATAATCACATGATGTACAAACATATTTTTGCATAATATCCTCCTCATATTTGAATAAGAATATTATACAATTTTTATAAATATAATAATACTAAAATTAAAAATTAATTATTTTTTTTACTAATTCTTAATTTTACTATTTTTAATGATAAAAGAAGAACGAAGAAAACCTTGCACTATAAAAGCGCAAGGAAAACATAAATGTTTATTTTCTA
>DKNG01000086.1:8974-9120 GCA_002470185.1 Arcobacter sp. UBA7394
TCCCAAATACCTTTGTAAAGCATTTTAGTACCAATCATAGCTGGAACTCCTGTAGTATATGATACAGCTTGTGCTCCTGTTTCTTTGTAACATTCTTGATGGTCACAAGTATTATAGATATATACTTTTTTCTTTTTACCGTCTTT
>DKNG01000220.1:0-205 GCA_002470185.1 Arcobacter sp. UBA7394
CTAATTGATTTGTTTTTTCAACAACTTTTACTTCTAGCGTTGCATTTATATTTCGAAGTGCATTTTTTTGGCTTTCAATTCTTTTTTGATAACTTGTTAATATTTGATTGATTTTGATTGATAGAAAATAAGATAAAATACTTGCAATAAGAATAAAAGCTGCTGCTATTTGAGTTGACTCTTTAATTATCTCTTCTCTTTTTAG
>DKNG01000220.1:258-2242 GCA_002470185.1 Arcobacter sp. UBA7394
TCGTTTTGCTCTTTTATATTATTAAGATATGTAGATATATTATTGATATCTAAACTTAGAGTAATAACCCAATCCCAAGTATCAACATAATTAAATACATATAACTTGTAAGTGTTTTTATTAATCTCTTTCCAAATATATTCATATTTACCATTTGATAAATCAGCTTTAGATTTTTTTTGATATTGCCATAAAAGTTCATTTATATCAGTGTCATTCTCTATATATTTAAATTCTTTTTTATTATTCATTTTTTCTCTAAGATTTTGAATAATTCTAAAATTTTTATCTAGAGTAAAAATATTTCCATAAGTTTCAATACTCATTAAATTTAGTCTATTTAAGACCTCTTTTTTTGTTATTTTTTCATAGTCATTTAAATATAAAGAGTAAGAAACAGTAAGTTTTAATTGCTCAAAGTTTTTAATATAAGTTAATTTTGTTAACTCTTTAATCTCTAAGTTCTTTTCATAAAACTCTTTATTTACAATGTAACCTTCTTTTTTGGATCTTAATAATTCATTATATTTGAATATAAACTCTTTACTTAAAGAAGAGGTATTAGATAATAAAGCATTATCTTTTTTTGAATAATCGTAAATAAAATACCTACCTGTATCTTTATTATTGATTTTATTTAAATCTGATAATAGGCTTGTTTTTATTTGAGATAAAGATTCTTTATTTAAATCTTTATTCATATGTTTTGATAGTAGGGATTCAGCAATATCAACTTTTAATTTAATTTTATTTTTTACGATATTTATAGAGGTTGCTTTTTTGAATTTAATATATGAGTTAATTGAAGAGACAATTGGTTCCAACCTTAATTGTTCTTCTTTTAAGAAGTTTTGTTTTAGATTTATAAAATCACTCTGGAAATTTTTTTCTGCATTTTTAATATGTAAAAATGTAAAAATTCCAGAGGTTAATATTATAAATAATATTGGTACGACAAATATAAATTTTGATATATATTTCTCTTTAAACATGAGTTAGATTTTGAATTCTTTCTCTACGTCTTGAGCTTGTATTTGACCTTTTAATGTTAAATAAGAATCACTTACTAGCTCTTCTTTTTTAAACTCTTTTAAAAACTTTTTTCCATCTTTTAATGAAAAAAGACCTGTCTCTTCCAGTTTTAAAACTATATCATTTAAAGTTTCTGATTCTTCTTTTTTATAGATTGCTAATAAAAATACTTTCTTATTTATATCCACTTTAATATCCTTGTATAATAAAAAGCGAAAAGGATAAATCCTAATCCTAATATGCCCGTAATTATAGCAAGTGAAGTTAAACTTGCCATTAACCCAATAAATAATGTTGTAAGTACACAAGCCATCATAAAAAACATATCATTATATGAAATTACTCTACCCAAATACTTTTCATCACACTTATCTTGTAATAATGCATAAGTAAATGACCAAAGAATAGTAGTGAAAAATCCAGTAAAGAAAATAGTGAATAATGATACATAAAAATTAAACTGAGTTAATCCCCATAATATAATAGCAACACCTTGTAGGATTAATACATAATGTAGATTATTCTTATTTACATATCTTGATATAAACATTGGACCTATCATTAAAGCAACAGCCCGTGTAGCATTTGAAATACCAATAGCTAAAGGTACTGCTATTACATATTTATACTCATTTTTTGCAAGTAATGTAACTAAAGTATCAAAAGAAGTTAATCCAACACAAGAGTGTAAAAATATTAAATGAAGAATAATTCTATTGTTTTTAATATAGAGAAAACCATCTTTTATAAGCTCCCATATTTTATCTTGAACAATAGAAGCTTTTACTTTAAAATCAATATTTATAAATACAATCAGAGCTACAAGAAAAAACATTGCATCAATAATAAAGGCAATTTTAATACCTACAAAATTAACTATTATTCCACTCATTGCCATACCAGCTGCATAAGTAAACGACCAGATAATTGAATGAATTTCATTTGCTTGTTG
>DKNG01000220.1:2277-5402 GCA_002470185.1 Arcobacter sp. UBA7394
AAAGCTTTTCCATTTAATAATTTTGCTAATAAAGACATTTCAGTTGAGAAAAACATAGATGCTGCACTCATACGTACAAATATAAATATCATTAGTAGCCAAATATCATTTTGATTATCTATGGTTAAAAAACATAAAGTCATAATAAGTTCAATGGACAATAATGAAATCATTAAAGGTTTGATTTTAAATCTATCAATAATTGCACCTGAGAAAGGTGCAATTATCACAGCAGGAATAAAGTGCATAGCAGTAACGACAGAAATTGCAAGTTCAGTTGAGCCAAACTCAACTAACATTGTATATATAGCTACATTAGAGAACCATGCACCAAAATAAGCAATAAATTGAACTAAAGATAAATCCCTTATTACTTTGTGTTCACGGAAGAGTTTACGATAATTCAATGTTAATTAAAACCTCTTGGAACATAGCCGAGTTTGAATCTTCATCTTCTTTATTTGGTGTTAGGTAGTTTGTATTCTTATTTCCAGAGAAAAAGAAAGCACATGACTCTTTTATATCATTTGATAAACTAACAGTAAAATTTGCTTCTCCATATTTTGAAGATATTTTCACTATATCACCATTACTATATCCAGTTGATTCATGTAAATATACATTATTATCAATCTTAAATTGTGAGTTTAAAGCAGTTTTACTTTTAGCAGTAATTAAATAGAAGTTATCTTCTGTTTTATCTTTGTATAATGGTTCAACTTCAATATCTTCAATAAATTCAAATGTTTCTAAACTAGGATATTCCACTTCTTTATCTTTGTAATATTCAAAAGCTTCGTCTTCAGAACATAATGCTTGATAATCAAACTTTTGAATTAAATAAGAAGCTAAATCATACTCACTAATAGTTCCTTCTTCTTTCTCTTTTTGAATATAAGATAAAGACTTATGTCTATTTCCATAAGATAATCTTACATCTTTTTTAGAAAGGAATGAACATGAAGGAATGATTAGATCTGCATATTCACATGTATCATTATATGTTGTACCAAAAAACACAACAAAAGATTTTTTTAATCCATCTATTACAGCTTGAGTATTAGGAGCAGAAACTACTGGGTTTGCACCTTGAATAAAAGAAAGTTCATAATTTCCAAAATCAACTTCTGGAACTGCAATCTTTTTATTTTTTCCTTTTATTGCAAACTGTTTATCATATCCATATCCAGAATCACTTAAATACCAAAGTCCACCTGCTGTATTTGGATTATGATACCCCATGTATGCAGCAAAACCATCAATACATCTAGTAATTTGAGAACCTTCAAGATATTTTTGAACTCCAAGACCTAACATAATAGCTACACTTTTACCTTCAACTATATCAAAAAGTTTATATGCTTCATCTAGTGATACACCAGTTGTTGCTTCATAAGATACTAAAGGTCTGTTTTTAGCAATATCAAAAAACCAATCAGAACCTTCTGTATACTCTTCTAAAAACTCTTCATCTTCAGCTCTATTCATAAATGCTAATCTAGTTAAAAACAGAGCTAACTCATAATCTGTTTTAGGGTTCACTTTCATATGAAGTTCTGATTTTTTTGCAATTGGCGTAGTAATTGGATCAATAGTAATAAATGTTTTATCTTTAACTTGATTATATAAATGAGATGATGTTACAGAGAAATTTCTTCCCCATACTATAATTACATCAGCATCTAATAATTTATCAATACTAGGATTAATTACAGCACCTCTAGATGCTTCAATTCCAGCACCTCCACCACCATCACATAAACTACCTTTTGTTAAAGCTGAGCCATGTTGAGTAAAGAAGTTTTTAGGAGCACTTTGCATTAATCCTAAGTTTCCACTTCCATTATAATAAATACTTTTTTCAGCTTGTGTGCTTTTTAATTTCTCTTCTAAAATATCTAAAGCTTTCTCTAAAGAGATATCTTCATTTTTATATTTTGCACTTTTTAAATTATCTTCTTTTAATAAAGAAGCAAAGTTTACACATAGTTTTTTATTAGTAATATCCTCATTAGAACCTTTTATAATACCATCAATATTTTCACCTTGACAAGCATCATAACAATCCAGTGGACATGCTACTTTTTTATTTGAATTCAATTTTAACCAACCTTGAGAATACTTTCACACTATCTAAAACTATTTGTACTTTATAAGATGAAATATGAGAAGCATCAGCAACTTCATATACCTTATTAATTTTTAAATCTGTTTTCTTTCCATCTAAATATATAACTTTATTTTTGATACTTTCTACATTTGAAATAGGTACAAAAAACTCTAATTTTGCTTTTGATAAATCTTTTGATTCATATAACAAAGTCCCAGGAGTTACATAGTCATCTTTTTTTACTGAAATATTAAAAATATAGTTTGATTTTTCAACTAATTTTTTATTAGAAATACTATCTTTTAGTGTTTCTATTTTTACAATAATATCAGCTTTACTAGATTCTAAATTAACAACTTTTAATTTTTGAGTATCTTTTTCAAAAGCAGATTTTGATGAAATACTTTTTAATCTTTTATAATTTGTATTTTCAATCTTAATCATTTCATTAAATAGTTTTAATTTCTTTTTTAATTGTTCTAATTCAATTTTATTTACTTTTGAATCTATTTGAACAACAACACTATTATTTGCAAATGAACCTTCAATTTTTTCATTAGAAAAAGTTACTTTTCCAGAAACTGAAGACTTCACTTTATAATTTTCAAAAGGTTCAAGCTTTGCGTAATATTCACTTGCCATAAGGCTATTAATTAATAAAAAACAAAATAGTAATACTTTCATATAATTTATCCTTTTAATTCTATTTGTTTGAGTAGTTTAATGATTTCTTTTTTTAATGTATTAAAATCACCCTGCTTCTCTAAATCAAAAATCAACTTATCCAAAGAAGAATTTGTCTTAATAAAAGGAGATAAGATTTTTAATAAATCATTATTTGAAGAAGAGGCTTTTATTTTTTTTAATAAAGGCTTATCGTTAAACTCTTTTTTTTCTTTCTGTTTTATAACATAATAATATAAACCAAATATTAATAATGTACTAATAATACCCAAAGAAAAATATAAAATATTATCTTTTATTGAGCTTTTTTCTACAACTTTTATTTGAGTCT
>DKNG01000195.1 GCA_002470185.1 Arcobacter sp. UBA7394
TAATAGGATTGAAAATTCTGGAATAATTACTCCACCATTAGTAAATTTGAATAAAATGAAGAAAATTCCCCATACTATTAATGTACCAAAGATTGAAAAAGAAGTAAATTTACCAATATTAAAAAATCTACTATTTAATGATGAATAAGCAAATACCAATAAAAGTATCGGTATTACAAAAAATGGCACAAAAACTTGATTATACAAAATCCCTCTGATTTTATCAGTATTAATACCTTGTTTTGATAAAAGTATTAATGCCGATGTTGCATCTATTATAGAGAAGTTTGATTTCGATTCGTAAACATTGTCTAGAATCTTCGGTTTAAAGCCCTCTAACGTATGTAGAAACTTTTCATATCTAATATCTAATTTAGAGTTTTCAAAGTCTAATTCTTGTGGTTTATTTATTATTTTTGCATCTACTACATACCACTTATCTTTTTGAAAGTATGCATTTCTAGCAATAATTGTCTGAATAATATCATCATCTTTAATTTTATAAATATGAATATTTTCAGCCTTTTTTTCTAAAGGTAATAGTTTTTCAAAATATACATAATTATCGTTATATTTTAAAAAAATATCTGTTTTTGTATTAATAAAATACTCTCCATTTGCAATTTTTCTTTTTTGTTCATAAGAATAAGCTAATGGTGTAGCTTGAAGTGCAATTAATAGTGTTATTAAGAATAATGAAATTTTTACAACTGGTGCATAAATCTTACTACTAGTACTTCCCACAGCATGAAAAGCAACAAGTTCATTATTACGAGTAAATATTACTAAGGTAATTATCCATCCAAATACAATAGATAAAGGTAGTGCCAATGTTAATGTAAAAAATGAATTATATAATAAATATAATAGTTGTAAGTTGGCAGAATCTGGTAGTTTTTTGAAATTTTGTAGAAAATCAATTCCAACAAAAAATAACTCTAAAGAGATAAGAACAATAATAAAATTTAGTAGGTATTTTCTTAATATGTATTTAGTTAATATGCTCATTTTATTTCAATGTAAATTTTGATTTTACTTCGACTATATCTGCACCACTTTTTAGTGCATCTATGGCTTTAATAGTATGAGTTATTATATCTTGTAGTTTATTTAATTCTTCTTTTGAAAAGTTGCTTAATACGTAATTTGCAACATCACCTTTTTCTTGTGGTTTACCAATTCCAATTCTAACTCTAATATACTCTTTACCAATATGTGCATCTAGAGATCTAAGTCCATTATGACCACCATGACCACCACCAATTTTGAACTTTACAGTTCCAAAAGGTAAATCTAAATCATCATGAATTACAATAATATCTTCTAAATCAATTTTATAATACTCTTTTATTGCATGACCTGCAATACCTGAGTTATTCATATAAGTAGTTGGTTTTGAATACAGGCTGTAACCTGATTTTAAAAGTGTAGATTGAAAGTTTGTTTTGTTTATGTTTGCAGTAGTAAGATTTTTAGTAATCTCATCGATTACTAAAAACCCTACATTGTGTCGTGTTAATTGGTATTTTTCACCAATATTTCCAAGACCTATTATTAAATGCATTAATCTAATTACTTAGCTTTAATTACACCAACAACTGGAACTCTTGGATCTAAGAAACACTTAACGTCAGCTGGGAAGTCTAAATCTCTAATTAAGATGTTATCACCAGTATCTAACTCAGTAACGTCTAATGTGAAGCTTTGAGGTAAGTTCTCAAAAGCACATTTAACAGGAACTCTGTTAGTGTGAAGCATTAAAAGACCTTTATTTTTAATCCCTTTTGCAAGACCTGTAGTAACAACAGGAACTTTATAAGATGCAATAACACCAGCTTGAACAACCATTAAATCAACATGTAATAAATCTGAAGTTAATGGACATTTTTGATATTCTTGAACTACAACTTTGTAAGTGTTACCTGCAACGCTAACTTCAAAAGCAATCTCTTCTTTAACTCTTAAGAATTTAATGAATTCATTTTTTTTGAATGCAGCAGAAACATTTTCTAAACCTTTTCCGTAGATGTTTGCAATTAAGAAACCATCTCTTCTTAAAGTTTTTGTAGCTTGTTTTGTCATACTATCTCTTACGATACCCTCTAACATAACTATCCTTTTATATTTTAATTTGAGGCGAGATTATATAGAAACTTTGCTAAAACTTTCTTTAAGATTTATTCTAATATTGAATTTAACTATTTGTAAATGAATTTTAGATAATATATCTCATTAAAATAAAACATACATAAGGTTCAAACCCCATGACAATAATTGATGGTAAAGCGTTATCGGCAAAAATCAAAGAAGAAGTAAAAGTTGAAGTTGCTCAGTTTAAAGAGCAAAAAGGTGTAACACCTGGTCTAGCAGTTATTTTAGTTGGTGATGATGCTGCAAGTGCAACATATGTAAATAGTAAACATAAATCTTGTGAAGCAGCAGGAATTTATTCAGAAGTAGTAACAAAAGATTCTTCAATTACTCAAGAAGAATTATTAGCACTAATTGAAGACATGAATAATAATCCAAAATTAGATGGTATTTTAGTTCAATTACCATTACCAAAGCATATTGATACAACAATTGTATTAGAAGCAATTAATCCATTAAAAGATGTTGATGGTTTCCACCCATACAATGTAGGAAAAATGGTTTCAAATCTAGATGCATTTTTACCTGCAACTCCATTTGGTGTAATGAGAATGTTCGAAGAGTATAATATTGAATTATCAGGAAAAAATGCTGTTGTAATTGGTTCATCTGATATTGTTGGTAAACCAATGGCATCACTTTTAACTAATGCAAAAGCTACAGTTACTGTATGTAATTCAAGAACAAAAGACTTATCAGCTCATACAAAAGCTGCTGACATTGTTGTAATTGCAGTAGGTGTTCCTCACTTACTTAAAGCTGATATGTTAAAAGAAGGTGCAATTGTTATTGATGTTGGTATCAATAGATTAGACACTGGTAAATTAACTGGTGATGCTGACTTTGAAGATTGTAAAGAAAAATGTTCTTACATTACTCCAGTTCCAGGTGGAGTTGGACCTATGACAATTGGAATGCTTCTTAAAAATACTCTTAAAGCTGCAAAATTAAGAGATAAAAGAGAAAGTAAATAAGTATGTTAAGAAAACTATATAACTGGTCCTCTTCTTGGACTGGTACGATTGTAATTGTTCTTACAATTATTTTCTTCGTAGCACAGGCTTTTGTAATTCCTAGTGGTTCTATGAAAAATACTCTTTTAATTGGAGATATGCTTTTTGTTAAAAAATTCTCTTATGGTATTCCAACTCCAAGAATTCCATGGATTGAATTAAAAGTATTACCTGATTTTAATGATAATGGTCACTTAATTGAAGGTGATAGACCCAAAAGAGGTGATATCGTTGTATTTAGATACCCTAAAAATGACAATATTCATTATGTAAAAAGAGCCGTAGCAACAGGTGGAGACTTAATTGCTTTACAAAATAAAAATCTTTTATTACATCCAAAAGAAGGTAATGACTTTATCAAAGCAAATTATGCAAAAGAAGACATTATCAAAGTTGGTGATAGATTATGGGTTGTAAATCCATATAAAAGAGAACATCCAGGTATTCACAATGACCCTAGTGTTGTAAATAATGGATTAAATCCTAGTGAATTATTTAATATGTTACCAATTAAAGTTCCTGAAGATGAAACATTTATGATGGGTGATAATAGAGATCATTCAAATGATTCTAGATTCTGGGGAACTGTTCCTTATAAATTTATTGTAGGAACTCCATGGGTAGTGTATTTCTCTTGGGATGAAAATAAAGAAATTAGATGGGACAGAGTTTTAAAAACTGTTGAATCAATAGAAGAAAAAATGGACGAAAAGTCTCAAAAAATTGAACATAAAGAAGGAATTTATTAATATGAAATATTTTATTGGTGCAGATCACGCTGGTATTGATATCAAAGCTTACGTAAAAGAATTATTTGAAGCAAGAGGTCACGAAGTTGTAGACTTAGGACCAAATACAAAAGATAGAGTTGATTATCCAGATTACGCAGCAAAAGTATGTGAAAGTGTATTAGCTGAAGAGGGAAGCAAAGGTATCTTAATTTGTGGTTCTGGTATTGGTATGTCTATGGCTGCTAATAAGTTTGATGGAATTAGAGCTGCATTATGTCACAATGAATATTCTGCAAAAATGGCTAGAGAACACAACGATGCAAATGTAATTTGTATGGGTGAAAGAGTTTCTGGATTTGGAATGGTTGAAGCTATTATTGACTCTTGGAATAATGCATCTTTTGAAGGTGGAAGACATGAAGGTAGAGTTGAGAAAATCAATGCACTTTCAAAAATGGGATCGTGTAGAGCATAACAATCAAATAATCACATAAAGGATTTATTATGAGAGAACCTTGGCAAGTATATCTAATGATGACTGTCGTGGTAGCTTTAATGCTACTTGGGAAGAAAATGATGTTTTTTGATGGAAAAAATAAAGATGACACAAAAGATAAAAATGACCCAAAGGATGAAACATGATAAATCCAAGGATTATAGATTACATATTTTCCTCTGCATCTATTCAGCGATGGAATGATTATCCTAGGATGGTTGAACTTGTAGAGCTTGATAAACAAGCTCACAAGTTTATAATCGCTTACTTTATTGCTAAGTTAGAAAAAGATGTAAACTACACCCACTTAATTGAAGCAGGTATATTTGAATTCTTACGACGAATTGTTGTAACAGATATTAGACCAGATGTCTTCAGAAAAGCTCTACAAAAAAAATCAAAAGAGATAAACACTTGGGTTATCTCAAAACTCTCTCCCTCACTTAAAGATATAAATAATGGTAACTTTTTACAGAAATTTGAAGAATACCTTAGTAATCCCAATATGTATAAAAAAGAGCGATTTATTTTAAAAGCTGCATCTTATTTAGCAACTAAATGGGAATTCTCTATCGTATATCAAACAAGTCAATTCTTGAGTGATATTGAAGATGTTAAAAAATCTGTAGAAGAAGAGATTGAAGATTATTATGAATTAATTGGTGTTCGAAAAATTGCACTTAATAAAAAACTTGCTAAAGTTATTGACTTAAGTGGAAGACTTCGATTCCAAAAAAGATGGGCACAAACGCCAAGAGTTCCTGAAACTTCAGTATTAGGTCATATGCTTACAGTTGCTGTATTTGGATACTTTTATTCTATTGATATAAATGCTTGTGAAAAAAGAGTACAAAACAACTTCTTTACTGCCCTATTTCATGATTTACCAGAAGCACTTACCCGAGATATTATCTCTCCTGTAAAATACTCAGTAGATGAACTCTCAGATATTATTGCTGAATATGAGATAATAAAAATTGAAGATGATATTTTACCAAATGTACCAGAAGCTTTACATGATGAATTTTCATATATCTTAGGTTTATATAATGGCTCAAAAGATGAGTTTTTAAATAAGATTTATGAAGATAAAATTAAAGTAGTAGATGATATTTCTAAATACAAT
>DKNG01000027.1:0-8784 GCA_002470185.1 Arcobacter sp. UBA7394
GATTAAAGTGCATGAACCTCATACATATATTCATCATCAGCTAAACCATATTTAACTTCTCTAAAGTATACATTGTATCCATCATCTTCTAATGCATCAACTAATGCCATCATGTCTTTGTGTGAATTATCTCTATCAAAATAGAAGATTTTTTCTTCTTCAGCTTTTAATTCTTCTCTAATTTTATCTAATTGCACTTTTTTTGGTTTTTCATTTAACTCGTTTCTAGCAAATAATAATTCCATATAATTAAGCCCTTTTCTTTTTTGTTTAACTATAGATTCTATCTTAAAATTGCTTTTATTTCTATAAAAGCTCTTTTTGATATAATAACCGCCTACATTACATTGAAAATCACAGACAATCATTTCAATGTCAAAAAACGTCAACACGCAAAAGGTTATTAATGGACAAAATAATAGATATTTTAGATTCGATCGCCTATGAAAAAGGCCTACAAATCGGAGATGTTGAGAATGCTTTAAAAGAAGCACTTATCAAAACAGCAGAAAAAATGGTGGAAGAAACACTTGTTTTTGATGCAAATATAGATAGAGAAAATAAAAAACTTGAACTTTCTCAAAAAGTTGAAGTTGTACCTGATGGAGACAGCAGAACATTAGGTCTTGGGGAAGATGAGTATGGAAATGCTATAAATCCTGAAAACTTTATCGAATTAACTGAAGCAAAAGAAATTGATTCTGACTTAGAAGTTGGAGATACAGTTAACTATGATTTAGAATTTGAAAACATGGGTAGAAATGCAGCTACAATTTTACATAATAACTTTGAATACAAAATTCAAAGATTTATTGAAGAAAATTTAGTAAGCAAATATAAAGACAAAATCGGAAAAATCATTTCTGGAACTGTAACAAGAGTAGATAGACAAGAAAATACATTTATCGAAATTGGTGAAGTTAAAGGTATGCTTCAAAGAAAAAGTAGAATCAAAGGTGAAACTTTCAGAATTGGTGATACTATCAAAGCTGTAGTTAAAGCTGTAACTATTGATAAAACAAATGGATTAATTATTGAAATTTCAAGAACAAGTCCTAAATTCTTGGAATCATTATTAGTTCTTGAAGTACCTGAATTAAAAGATGAAAAAGTTACTATTGAAGCAAGTGCTAGAATTCCTGGATCTAGAGCAAAAATTGCATTATTAAGTACTGACCCACAAATTGACCCAATTGGTTCTGTTGTTGGAGTAAAAGGTGTTAGAATTTCTGCTGTTTCATCTCAATTAAATGGTGAGAATATAGATTGTGTTGAGTATTCTGCAATTCCTGAAATGTTCTTATCTAGAGCATTATCTCCTGCAATTATCACTTCAGTAAAAGTTGATAAAGCACCTGGATTTAATGAAAAAGGTAAAGCTACAATTACAATTCCAAGTGATCAAAAATCTAAAGCAATTGGAAAAGCTGGTTTAAATATTAGACTTGCATCAATGCTTACTAAATACGATATTGAATTAGTTGAAATTGAAGGAGCAACAACTCCAGCTGGAACTAGTACTTCTGCACCAGAAGAAAAAACAACAGATACAGCATCATTAGAGGCATTATTTAAATAAGATGAACAAAATATACATATACGATTCAGTAAAAAAGCAAAAAGTTGAATTTCAATCAATTGAAGATAAAAAAGTAAAGATTTATGTTTGTGGACCAACTGTATATGATGATTCACACTTAGGTCATGCTAGATCTGCAATCGCATTTGATTTACTTCATAGAGTATTAAAAATTAATAACTATGATGTAACTATGACAAAAAACTTTACAGATATTGATGATAAAATTATCAAAAAAATGTATGAAACGTCTAGAACACTTGAAGATATTACAAGTGAATATATCAATGCGTATAAAAATGATATGAAAGCTCTACATGTGTTAGATAATACATTAGAGCCAAAAGCAACACAGAACTTAGAAGTTATGAAAGAGATGATTAATAACCTGATTTCCAAAGATTGTGCATATAAAACTTCTGATGGTGTTTATTTTGATACTTCAAAAGATGAATCGTATGGTAATATTTCATCAATGGCTAGTGATGAAAACTCTTTATCAAGAGTTGAAGTAAATTCTGAAAAAAGAAATTCTTCTGATTTTGCTTTATGGAAATTTGCAAAAGAAAATGATGTAAGTTTTGAAGCTGAATTTGGATTAGGAAGACCTGGTTGGCATATTGAATGTTCTGCTATGATTAAAAAACATTTAGCATATGAAAACTCTGAATTCCAAATCGATATTCATGGTGGTGGGGCTGATTTATTATTCCCTCATCATGAAAATGAAGCAGCTCAAACTAGATGTGATTCAAAACAACATCTGGCTAAATATTGGATGCATAATGGTTTTGTGAATATTAATGGCGAAAAAATGAGTAAGTCTTTAGGAAACTCATTTTTCTTAAAAGATATTCTAAAATCATACTCAGGTGAAGTTGTAAGATTCTATCTTTTAACTGCACAATATAGAGCAAATTTCAACTTTAATGAAGAAGATTTAATCTCTTCTAAAAAAAGATTAGACAAATTATATAGAGTTAAAAAAAGAGTTTATGGTGGAGCAAAATCTACTGTAAATAAAGATTTTAAAGCTAATATTCTAAATGCTTTAAATGATGATATTAATACATCAAAGGCTTTAGCAGTAATTGATGAGCTAATTAATATTGCAAATGACAAACTAGATGCAAATGCTAAAGATAAAGCTTTCAAAAAAGAGTTAGTTGCAAATATTGAATTTATAGAAGAAGCTTTAGGTGTTGCAGGTAGTGATGCTTATGAATACTTCCAATTTGGAATTGACGAAAAAACTATTTCTGAAATTACTGATCTAATTGAAAAAAGAACTGAAGCTAAAAAAGCTAAAGATTTTGAAACTGCTGATAAAGTAAGAGATGAAATTTCTGCTTTAGGTGTATCTGTAATGGATACTCCTAACGGTGTTGTTTGGGAAAAAGTTTAATCACTTTTTTCTAAACAAAACTCTTTTTACCTCTCCCCTTAACTTAAATCAATGAAAAACTAAAAAATTAATGTTAATATCTTATATATTTTTAAGATAAAGGTTTTTTATGTCCACAGAGCAATTAGCAGCAGTTGAATTAAATACTAAAGAAGATTTTGAAAACTACAATATAAGAGAAAAACTAAAAAAAGCTCAAAGACCTTTTGATTACTATAAACACATCAAAGATTTAGATTATGAACAACTAGCTGATTCAGATAGATATTTTCTTCAAGATTTTGGTATTTACAATAACTCTTTAAATGATGAAGAGTTTATGTTAAGACTAAGATTTCCCGCAGGTAGAATCTCAAGTGAACAACTAAAATCTATATCAAATATTTGTAATAAATATGACTTAACAATAATCCTTACAGCTCGTGCTGGAATGCAATTACACGGACTTGAAGCAAATAATGTATATGAAGCTTACAAAGCTGTTGAAGAAGCTAATATGAATACATGGCAAAGCTTTGGAGATAATGTAAGAAACATTACAACAGATATTTTTGATGGTATTGGAAAACACAATATTATTGAAGTTTACCCATACATTGAACAAATGCAAGAGTATATACTAAAAAATCCTGAATATGTTGGATTACTACCTAGAAGATTATCAATTGGTATTTCTGGTTCTTATGCAAATGGGAGTTCTTTCTTTGCAAGTGATATCTATTTTGCTTTAGCAAAAAAAGATGATATATACGGCTTTAATGTATACCTAGGTGGGAAAAATACTGAAATAGCTCAAGATGCTAATATATTCTTAAAAAAAGAAGAAATTTTAGATTTCTATAAAACTATCATAAGAGTATTTTATATTCATGGATTAAGACTAGATAGAGAAAGAAATAGATTATATCACCTATTAGAAGAGATAGGCATAGAAAAATTTGTCTCTCTATTACAAGAAGATTATAAATCAAAATTTAATTCAAAAGGCGATATTCAACTTCAGAAAGTTGAATTTGAAGATTTTAATGAATTAAAAGATGGAACATATAGTTTCTGTTATCACTCAAAATTCGCCAAAATTGAAGCAAGTGAAGTATTAAATATTTCTAATTATTGTGAGAAACATAATTTAGAAGCAAGAATAGGAACAGATCAACAACTATATATTTTAAATCTAAAAGAGAATAAAATAGATTTAAAACATGACAATATAAATAGAACAATAGTTGCTTGTGCAGGAAGCGAATATTGCCCTTATGCATATTGGACAATAAAAGATGAAGTTCAATATCTTCCTTTAGAGAAAATACAAAAGAATAAAATACTAGTGGGATTCTCAGGATGTCTAAGAGGTTGCGCTAAACATGAACATGCTGATATTGGATTAGTAGGTCTAAAATCAAATTATTTAGGGAATAGAGAAAAGACTGCAAGAATATATTTAGGTGGTTTATATACAGAAGGTAAAGCACTAGCAAGAAAAGTATTTAATACTATTCCTCTTACAAATTTAAAAGAGATCTTGGAGATAATTATTGATGAGTATGAGAATAGTACATATAAAACTTTTGAGAGTTTTAGTGAAAATATAATTAATAAATATTCTGTTGAGTTTTTAAATCTATGGGTTTTAGCAAAATTCAAAACAAAGAAAAAAGTATATTTAGATTCATTTAATGAAATAGAGATACTAAATAAATATTTTGGGGATTTAGAGAGTATCAAAAATTGTAGTGATGATTTTGATTCTGCTATAAAATTACTGTCAAAAGAGCTGTGGGTTTATAAAGAGTCAAAAGAAGATGCAAAACTAAATAAAACTTATGTAATGATGATAGAATAAAAGAAGGCCTAAACCTTCTTTTTAAAAAGCTTCTTCCAATAATTCAGGCATTTTCTGACCTATTAGCTTGAAATCATATTCAAAACTTTTTACAACTACATCATATAGTTTATTATTCTTATATTTCTCATGCCATTTATTTTCTTTGCCTTCATAGACATTAAAATATAAATAACGTAATTTATAAGCTTCTTTTATTAATTTATCATTCATTTTTATAAAAAAAAAGGGAAGAAGCTTACGCCTCTTCCCTTTTTAGTACCAAAAAATTACAATTATCTGATGTATGCAGCGTCAGTAACGTTTTTAGTGTTAACAATGTAAGGAACTAATGCCATGTGTCTAGCTCTTTTGATTGCTTTCTCTACCATTTCTTGAGAATTTTTAGAGTTTCCAGTAAGTCTTCTAGGCATAATTTTACCTCTTTCAGACATTGAAATCTTTAATAATTCAGTGTTTTTATAATCAATGAAATCAACTTTCATCTCAGTATATTTACAATATTTTTTTCCGTATTTTCTTCTTTCAGCCATTTTATAATCCTTTTGGTTTAGAACGGTATTTCGTCTTCGTCTATATCTATTTCAGGTATTTTTTGCTCAGGCATTTGTTGTGCTTGATTATTCATACCACCATAGTTGTTCTGGTTGTTGTTATTATTATTGTATTGAGAAGAGTTGTTATTATATTGATTTTGCTGTGCTGGTTGATTATACGACCCACCACCTTGAGATGATGGATTATAACCTTGGTTATCCCCAGCATTAGCTGAATCACTCTTAGAATCTAACATTTTCATAGTTTCAACTCTTAAAGAGTGTCTATTTCTGTTAGTTCCATCTTGAGCAGTCCATTGTTCAAATACAAGTCTTCCCTCTAATAAAACTTTAGAACCTTTTCTTAAGTATTGATTAGCAACTTCAGCAGATCTACCAAAGATATTGAAATCTAAAAAACAAACTTCATCTTTTTGCTCGCCTGTACCAGTTTTATACTTGTAAGACGTTGCAACAGCAGATTTTGCAATTGCAGCACCAGATGGTAAATATCTTAATTCAATATCTCTAGTTAGATTTCCAACCATTATTACTTTATTATACATATCTAGGTTCCTATATCTTTAATTAGTTAGCTTTTTTAGCTGCCTCGTCGCTCATTTTAGTCCATGCAGCGATATCTTTTTTGTTTTCATATTTAATGAAAATGAATCTGATAATATCTTCAGAAATTCTGTAGTTTCTTTCGATTTCTGCAATTCCTGCAGGCTCACCTTTGAAATATGCAACGAAGTAGTAACCTCTTTTTTGCTTTTCAATTTCGTAAGCTAATTCTCTAGAACCGATATCTTCACAAGCAACGATTTCTCCACCGTTTTTTGCAATAATAGCTTTCATGTTTTCAATAGTAGCTTGAGTTTCCTCTTCTGCTAAAGTAGGTTTAACAATAAACATTGTTTCGTAATGTTTTAATTTTGACATTTAATAATCTCCTTATAGTGTTTGCCGGTATCTTTACATTTTTTAATATCAGCAAGGATGTTTTTTTGTAAAGTCCGTGATTTTATCTAAATAAAACTGAAAACTTTCTAAGAGTTGCTTGTAAATAGAGATTTTGATTGTCAATTTTTGAAGTTTTGAATTCTAACTCAATATTTAGAAGATATTCAAGCATTTTTTGAAAAACTTCTGGTTTAATATTAATAGCTAGTTTCGATTTTCTTTCCCAAATATTTTTTGGAGGAATAAAACCTAAGATTTCTTTAGGATTTGGAGCGCCAATTGCTCTAGCATAAGAGCTAATCATAAATAGTTGTTGTACAAAAGAGGTAACTTGAGTTAATAAATATATTTCATTTACTCCCTCATCAAGTAATAAAGTCAAGTCTTCACTAATATCATTGCCTTCAATTAAATTGTTTAAAAACTCTTCAAAAGAGACATTACCAATTCCAAAACAATAAGTATTCACCTCATCAGATGTAATCTTTTTATCTAAAATTGCTAGTTTAGACAAATCATTCATACATAAAGATAAATCATTTTTATGCATAAAGTATAAGTGATTTAAAGCTGAAATATCATAATTAATATTTAAACCCTTTGCTTCATTTTCAAGAAGTTTAATAGCTTCTGGATTAGAAGGCGAAAACATTCTAATTGAAACTGAATTTGTTTTAGGTGAAAAATAATTACCCATTGTTTTAAAATCGCTATCTCCTAAACAAGAGAAAATAACTGTACTATCTGGATTAATATTGCAAGCTTCTATTAATTCTTCTACCTCTTTTTTAGGTACTTTTTTTTCTAATTTAATTAATAAAATATTATTCGATGAGAAAAGTGAAGATTGTAGTAATTTATCTTTTGCGTATTTAAAATTGTAATCATCAAAATATAATTTTTCTATTTCGTCATTCTGTCCATGTAATCTAGCGATTTTTAGGGCATAATGTTCTACTAAAAAAACAGATTGCCCATAAAACATATAAGCATTAAATTTTTTATTTTGTCGTAGGTGATTATCAAATTCGTTTCTATACATAAGATATATCTTACCCTAAGTATACTTTTAATAAAATTCAATTATAAAAAAAAGGTATGAAAATGTATAAAATCCCCCTTCCCCTATTAGGCTTTGAAGAGATCAAAAACTTAGAAATTGAGAAGCTAGATGATTATTTTTCTACTTTAGTACTAGATAGAAAAAATAATATTACATTTACCATTGTAAATATCTCCTATTTACAACACGCTGCATTTGATTTTAATATTGATGATAAAACCTTAGATATTTTACATATTAGAAAAAGAAGTGATATTGATGTTTATTTTTGTGTGGTTTTACAAGAACCAATTGAGAAATCAATCGTAAACCTAGTAGCACCAATTATTATAAATAAAAGACATAACTTAGTAGGTCAATATGTTATAAGAGAAAAGATACCAAGACTATTTACAAATCTCCTGTCTTAGTATTAAATACACATATATATTTTAATCTTCAACTACACAAACAATACATAAATCCTTAACACTTACTTTACATAAATCTTATACAATTCACTTATACAAACAAAAGAATTTAAAAGGATTTATTATGAAAAAGCTATCAACAATTATTTTAACACTAAGTTTATTTGCAGGAAGTGCATTATTCGCACAAAACAACTTCGCTAGTTTCTATCCAGCAGAAGATAATGATTCTCCAGATTATCTAGTAAGTGAAGAAACTGGTAACTCATCAGACTTTTTCTTAAGCTTAGATACTCAAGATAAAGTTCATAAAACAATGAGTACAACTAATAGAGTTGTAAAAGAAGACCATACTTTTGATGCTTTCTATCCAGTAGAGGATGTTGACTAACAAAAGCATTTTATAAATTAACTAAAGTACATTTAGTTAGATAAAGTAGAGAAAATACTTCTCTTCTTTATTTCCATACCTTATTAATATTTTCTATCTTAAATCATTCACTTATTATTTTAAAAACCTCATACAAATTTATCATCTTTATTTTTCTAATAAAACATTTTTATAAACTAATTTAATTCTAATATTAAAGTGTATCACTACACAAACAATACATGAACTCTTAACGTTTAGTATATGCAAATCCTATACAATACACTCATACAAACAAAAGGATTTATTATGAAAAAGCTATCAACAATTATTTTAACACTAAGTTTATTTGCAGGGAGTTCAGTATTTGCTCAAAACAATTTCGCAGGTTTTTATCCAGTAGAAGACAATGATACTCCAGATTATATTTTAAGCCTAGATGCAGGTGATGATAAAGTTCATCAAACAGCTAACAATCAAGTAACAAAAGAGAATGTATTCAGTTCTTTCTATCCAGTAGAAGATAATGACTCTTCAGAATATTTTTTAAGTTTAGATTCTAGTGATGGAACTTATCAAACTACAACAAATAGAATTACAAATGAAAATACATTT
>DKNG01000027.1:8877-9525 GCA_002470185.1 Arcobacter sp. UBA7394
AATATTTAGTTAGATAAAGTAGAGAAAAAACTTCTCTTCTTTATTCTAGTATTTAATAGAAGCAATAATTTGTTTTGTAACAACATTAGCTTCTTTAATTTTCACTTTCACTTTTGTATATAGATTCTGTCCCTTATAATTATCAATAGTAACTTTAAGACCTTTCATCTCATCATAGCAAACAGCTTTTGATCTTTCAATATCAATAATTTTAACTTTAATATCTTTATCAATATTTTTTAAAGCCCATCTAGCATATTTTCTATCTTCAAAATCCCATACAAGCTTATCAACTTCTCGCTCTCTAATAGAGATATGTTCACAAATCTCATCAATATTTGCAGGAGTTTGTTTTGATTTTAAAATCCTATGTAATACTAAATCTGAATATCTTCTAATTGGACTTGTAAAATGTGAATAAGATTTAAATCCTAAACCAAAGTGTCCTAAGTTTCTTGAAGAGTATTTAGCTTGTGTTTGTGCATGAATAATAAGCTCATCAATCTCATCTGCAACTGTTGTAACTCTAGCTTTTTCTTGAATATGAGTAATTGTATCGTGAACATCACTTTTTAATTTCACTTTTACACCTAACATATTAACTTCATCAACTAGTTTTGATATTGCTTTAAATGGTGGTTCTTCATG
>DKNG01000027.1:9551-16323 GCA_002470185.1 Arcobacter sp. UBA7394
ATTCTGAATATTCCAACTGCATTTACTTTCTTAGAAGCTTGAATATTAGCCAATAACATACACTCTTCAACTAATTGATGAGATGCTGTTGAGTGTTCTTCTTCTATTGATTCTACTTGAAAGTTTTTAAGTCTTAGTCTTAATTCACTTGTTCTAAAATCATAACCTTTTTTTAATCTATGATGTCTAAAGCTTTTTGTTACTTCATATAAAGGTAATAGATAATCAAATATCTCTTTTTCTGTTTTTGAGTATTGATCTAAGAAACCATCTAACACTCTATCAATTCTTCCATAAGAGAATTTTTTATGTGAGTTAATAACAGCTTCAAATAATTCTGCTTTTTTTACATCTTTTCTCTCTAAATCTAAATACATTTTAAATACAAATGAGTATCTATCAACACCCTCTTTAAGTGAACACATATCTTCACTTAAAGCATTAGGAAGCATTGGTAATACTTTTGCAGGTAAATATACAGAAGTAGATTTTTTGAAAGCCAACTTATCTAAAGGACTTCCCTCTTTTACAAAATAAGAAACATCAGCAATTGCTACATATAATACAGCTTCTTTTTCATCATAATAAATTGCATCATCATGATCTTTTGCAGAATTAGGGTCAATTGTACAAAAAGGTAAATCTCTTAAATCTACTCTTTGTTTCTCGTCATCCATTACAGCATTAACTTCTATTGGTTGATCTAATCTAATTGTTTCACTAAATAAATTTAAAGAGATGTATTCATCTACTTTTGGATCTTCTATATTACCAATAGATTTAATTAATTCTAAAGATCTAGAATCAACTAATAAAACTTCACCTTCTTCATATGAATTAGCACCTTCATTATCTAATTTGATATTTTCTTTTACTGTATAAAAAGATTTATCTTTTATATAAATCAGAATTTCACTTTTTTTACCATCTAAAACTCTAATAATTTTAGCTTTGATTCTACTTCTTGGATTAAATACTCTTTTAGCTAATACGAAGTCTCCCGTAAAAGCTCCATTTAAATGTTCTAAGTCTAAGGTAATATCTTTGTATTCATTTACTAAATCTTCTAATGTTGCTCTATTCTTATCAATTTTTACAAAACCTACTTTAAATTTTGAATTAATTTGAAATTCGTTATTTTCTTCTATCAATACTTCTTCTCTAAGTAGCTTATGAATTATTTTTATTTCATCTTGACTAAATTGCTTTGTTTTTGAAAGAATCTTCTTAAATAAAGAGCTATACAATGCATTTTCCTTAATTATAATTTGTTATAATAGTTTATCCAAATATTAATGAAGGAATATTATAATGATTTATAAATCTATAATATTATCTTTTTTACTCCTATTTAGCTTTTCAAATCTCTTTGCTAAAGATCACAAACCAACACTACTTTTTTATTGTGGAGTTACTATGGTTAAACCCATGAAAGAAATCGCAAAAATTATAGAAAACAAATATCACTGCAGCATAAAAATATCTCAGGGTGGCTCAAAAGATTTATATGAGTCTTTGAAGTTTTCAAAAAAAGGAGATTTATATCTTCCTGGAAGTGATTCATATAGAAAAGATAACATAAAGGATGGTTTTTTCTTAGATAGCGAATATATAGGTTTTAACCAAGCTTCTATTTTTGTACAAAAAAACAATCCATCAAATATTAAAAACTTGGATGACTTTCTAAATGAAGATTTAAATTCTATATTATGTGATCCACAATCTGGTAGTATAGGGAGAGTGACAAAAAAGATATTTACTCAATATAAAGGAATTGATTTTTTTGAAGAATCCTTTGATAATGCAGTTGAAATAGGTATTGATTCAAGAAGTATAAATCAAGCTCTTATTTCAAAAAGAGTCGATTTATCAATAAACTGGAAAGCAACAGCCTTTTGGCATGAAAACAGTAAATATATTGATTTAATTCAAATTGATGAAAAATATGCTCCTAAAAAGAAATTAGTAATTAGCCTTTTAAAGTTCTCAAAACATAAAGATATAGCAAAAGAGTTTATGAACTATGCAAGCTCAAAAGAAGGACAAAAAATTATGAAAAAATATGGTTTTAGATAGAGGTAGCTTTTGCAGACACAATATAATAGTACTCTTAATCAATTAATTTTCTTAATTTCCACTTTTTTGATTGGTATTCTTTTACTAATTACTATTCATATGATTTTTTTTAATTTTATGGAAAAACTTGATAAACAAACTGTTAATTTAAAAGCAAAAATTCAAATTGGAGAATTAATAGTAAGTGATTTATATAAAGTAAGATCTGACTTCTATGAACTTGCTACCACTTCTACAAATAATAAAAGTAAACAACTAATCCTTCATAAAATCAATAAAAAAATCAAAGATATTAGAGATACATTAGATGTATTAAATAATAGTGGTACTGTAAAAAGAACCATTAGATTAAATATTGCTGAGCATTATACTAGTACAAAAGAGATTCATTACAATAGAATTAATAATGAGTTCTCCCTAGAAACAATAGATTTAGAGCCAAAACTACTTCAACTTGAGAGAATGACAAATAGACTTTTAGAAATTCTAAAAAAAGAAGAGTTCTACAAAGAAAACAATGATGCTAAAAACTATATGTTTATAAATAAAGAGATTAAAAGATTCTATAAAAGTACTCCAGCTTTTTTCATGAGAATTACTGAAAATACAAATAGACTATTATATGAAGGTGAAATTGAATTAAAAACTTTAGAAAGAGAGATTAAATTACAAAAAGAACAATATATAAATATTGAGTTAATTTTAGTATTTGTAATTATAGTCTTAGTAATAATATTAGGTTATATAATTGCAAAACAAATTAATAGTAATTCAAAAAAATTAGAACATCAAAGAGCATCTACTAGAGGTATTTTGGATGGGCAGAAAAATATTGTAGTTGTAAGTAATGGAGAAGAGATGATTGATGCGAACTCAACATTAGTTGATTTCTTTGAAGGTTACAATACTTTTGACGATTTTAGAAATGAGCATTTATGTATTTGTGATTTTTTCATTGATGTAAATAATCCTGAATTTTTAATAGATAAAGATTATGATGGATTAAAATGGTTTGAGTATATTCTAGCAAATCCTACACTTCCCCATAAAGTAGTAATGATGCAAGGAAAAGAAAAAAAATATTTCTCAATTACTGCAAAGAAAAAAGATTTAGATGATAAAGACTTTATTGTTATTATTTCACTAAATGATATTTCAACAGAAATAAAATCAAGAAGAGAGTTAAAAAGATTAAACGATAATCTAGAAGATATTGTAAATGAAAAAACAAAAGAGCTCCAAGAGCTAAATGAGACACTAGAATTAAAAGTAGAAAAAGGTATTTTAGAAAATAGAGAAAAAGATAAAAAATTAATCCAGCAAACAAGATTTGCAGCATTAGGTGAAATGATTGGAAACATAGCTCATCAATGGAGACAACCACTATCAGCTATTTCTTCAACTGCTTCATCAATGTTGTTACAACTACAATTAGATTTATTAGAAAAAAAAGATATTGAAAAATCTTACAATTCAATAATAAAGTATTCTGATTTCTTATCACAAACAATTGAAGATTTTAGAAGTTTCTTTAAAGAGAATAAACAAAAAGAAGAGTTTGATATGATTAAAACTCTTCATAATACTATAACAATTACAAGTGCTACATACAAAGATGCAACAATTCAAATAAATTATGACTTTGATGTGGAAAAATTATTAGCTTACGGCTTTTCAAATGAGTTAAGTCAAGTTTATTTAAATATTCTAAGTAATGCTAAAGATATTCTAAAGAATAGTGAAAAGCAAAATAAAATAGTAAAAATCAGAGCTTATGAGAATAATAACTATAATGTAATAGAAATTATTGATAATGCAGGTGGAATAGACGAACAGATAATTGATAAAATCTTTGATCCTTATTTTACTACAAAACATCAATCACAAGGAACTGGAATTGGTCTTTATATGAGTAAGGAAATCATAGAGAAACACATGAATGGGCAGTTGACAGCCCACAATGCAAACTTCATTTTTCAATCAAAAGAGTATATTGGAGCTTGTTTCAAGATAGAATTACCTAGGATTTAAGTTAGATTGGATATAATTGCCAAAATTTTTTACTGAGGGTTAAGTAATGGCATTAAATGTATACTACGATAAAGATTGTAATATTGATTTAGTTAAATCAAAAAAAGTAGCAATGATTGGATTTGGATCACAAGGGCACGCACACGCAGAAAACTTAAGAGATTCTGGTGTTGAAGTTGTTGTTGGATTAAGAAAAGATGGTTCTTCTTGGGCTAAAGCTGAAGCTAAAGGTTTCGCTGTTAAAACTGTTGGTGAAGCAACTGCTGAAGCTGATATCGTAATGATTCTTTTACCAGATGAAAACCAAGCTGATATTTATGCTGCAGAAATTAAACCAAACTTAAAAGCTGATGCAACATTAGCATTTGGTCACGGGTTTAACATTCACTACGGAAGAATTGCTCCTGAAGCATCTAACGATGTAATCATGGTTGCTCCAAAAGCTCCAGGTCACACTGTAAGATCTGAATTTGTTAAAGGTGGGGGAATTCCTGACTTAATCGCTATTCACCAAGATGCTTCTGGTTCTGCTTTAGAATTAGCTAAATCTTACGCATCAGCTGTAGGTGGTGGTAGAACAGGTATTATCGAAACTACTTTCAAAGACGAAACTGAAACTGATTTATTCGGAGAGCAAGCTGTATTATGTGGTGGAGCTACTGCATTAGTTCAAGCTGGATTCGAAACATTAACTGACGCTGGTTATGATCCAATGATGGCATACTTCGAGTGTTTACACGAGTTAAAATTAATCGTTGACTTAATGTATGAAGGTGGAATCGCTGATATGAGATATTCTATCTCTAATACTGCTGAGTACGGTGATTATATTGCTGGTAAAAGAATCATCAATGATGAGTCTAAAGCTGCAATGAAAGAATTATTAACTGAAATTCAAGATGGTAGATTTGCTAAAGACTTTATCTTAGAAGGTCAAGCTGGATACCCAAGAATGAACGCTGAGAGAAAGAACTCTAGAGCTTCTAAAATTGAGCAAACTGGTGCACAATTAAGATCAATGATGCCTTGGATTGCATCTAACAAAATCGTTGATTTAGACAAAAACTAGTCAACTTTATTTAAGAGAGATTCGTCTCTCTTAAAGACTGAAAATTCATGCCTAAAAAAACAAGAAAAAAATCAACTCATAAACATTCTAAGAAAAAACAAAATATCTCTAAAACAAAATTAATAAATATCTTTTTACTAATATTTTTATTTGCATTTATAGCTACTGCTACTAGCTATTTTATTATGAAAAATGAAAGTTCAAATAAAAGTGTTACAAATAATATCTTAACATCCAAACCAGATCCACAAATTCAAAAGAAAATTGAACAATTAAAAGAGTTTCAAAAAAAGAAACTAGATGGATACTTTGATATTACAGATTCTCCAAAAGATGCTTTTGAAGAGTATACAGAAGAGTATCATAAAGATTATGTAGAAAAAACTGAAAATAAAATAACTCCTCCAAGCCAAAACAAAAAAGAAGAAGCAAAAAAAGAGACTACAAAAACTGTAGTAAAAAAAGAAGAAATAAAACCAGCAGTAAAAAAAGAAGAGAAACAAAAATCTGTAAAACCAGCAGATAATAAAGCTACTTATAAATATGATAAAACTTCTAAACCTAAAATCGTAATTATGATTGATGATGTAAGTACGCAAAGGCAAAAAAGAGAGATTTTAAAACTTGGATATAAAGTAAATCTATCTATTTTACCTCCTACAAAAGGACATCCAAACTCGGCAAAAATTGCACAAGATTTACCATTTTATTTGATTCATTTTCCTATGCAAGCATCATCTAAATTCAATGGTGCAGAAGTAGGAACTCTACAAATTACAGATTCTTATGAGAAGATAGAAAAAAGAGTAAAACAATTAAGAGATTGGTATCCAAAAGCTCTTTATACAAATAACCATACGGGTTCAGTGTTTACACAAGATTATAAATCTATGGATAAACTATTCAAAGCTTTAAAAAAGTACAACTTTATTTTTGTAGATAGTAGAACAACAGCTAAATCACAAGCAAAAATTATGGCCCAGAAATATAATATGCCATATATTGTAAGAAATACTTTTATGGATAACAAAAAAGATTTTAACTATATTCAAAACCAATTAAAAAAAGCAATCAAGATTGCTAAAAAGAATGGTTATGCAATAGCTATTGGGCATCCTTATGCTATTACTATCAAAGTATTAAGAGAATCTAAACACCTTCTAAAAGGTTTAGAACCTATTTATGTAAGTGAGCTTCCATACCTTAAATAGTTATCAGATATAATAATAAAAATTATTATATTGGATTTACTATGATATCTCAAATAAATTATACTATTGATGAATTATCATCAATGAAAAAATACCCAAAAGAGCTTTTTTATATTGGAAATACAAAACTACTAGAGAAACAAAAAGTTTCAATAGTAGGAACACGTCGTCCAAATGCCTATACTAAAGAGTTTACACATAAACTATCACAAAAATTATCTCAAGCAAATATATGCATAGTAAGTGGTGCTGCGATGGGTGTAGATGCTATATCACATAAAGCAGCAAATACAAATAATACAATAGCAGTTGTTGCAAATGGTTTAGATATTAGATATCCAAGTATCAATAAAAATCTTATCAAAGATATTGAAAGTAATGGTTT
>DKNG01000027.1:16397-17840 GCA_002470185.1 Arcobacter sp. UBA7394
CTAAGAAATGAAATAGTTGTAGCTTTAGGTGATATTTTGATTGTAAGTGAAGCAGATATAAAATCTGGAAGTTTAACTTCTGTTCAATATGCTCTGGATATGGGCAAAAAAGTTTACACCTTACCTCATAGATTAAATGAGAGCTTAGGTACACAAGAGCTAGTTAGAAAAGGTTTAATTGAACCTATTTATGATATCGATAAATTTGTTAATGATATTTCACCAAAAGAGCTAATTCAAAGCCCAATTATTCAAGATGAATTCTTGAACTTTTGTTCTTCCTCACCATTATATGATGAAGCAGTTCTTAAATATAGTGACAAAGTATTTGAATATGAACTTCTGGGAAAAATAGAAATTAAAAATGGAAAGATATTTGTTCTTTAGAAAATAAATCTTTTTTTATTAAATAGCAATATTTTACTATATTTAATTTTATAAACCTACTATGATGTGTACATCAAAAGAAGGAGTCTAAATGAAATTAAAAATAGCAGAAGTCAGCGATATTGATGGTATTTTAAAATTACACAATAAATATCAAATAGATTCGATAAAAGAAGAAGACAAAAAAGACGGTTTTGTAACTACTGCTTTTAGTCAAGAAGAATTAAAAAATATTATTGTACAAGAACAAGGAATTTTTATAGCCATCAAAGATGATGAAGTTATGGGATATGTAATGTCAGCATCATGGCAATACTGGTCTAAATGGCCAATGTTTGCATTTATGATTGAAGATTTACCAAAACTTGAATATCTAGGACAAACACTAAGAATCGGCAATTCATATCAATATGGTCCAGTTTGTATTGATAAAAGAGTTAGAGGTAGTGGTTTATTAGAGCAGTTATTTGATTTTGCACTAGAATCAATGAGCCAAAAATATCCAATCTTAGTAACATTTGTAAATAAAGTAAATGTACGTTCTTATGAAGCACACAAAAGAAAATTAGGTCTTGAAGTAATTCAAGAATTTGAATACAATAACAAGCAATATTACGAGTTCGTTTATGATACGTCAAAGCGAGTACTAAACTAAAAAGGTCTTACATGTCAGATATATTCTATGTGAATAATAAATTTAATAAAGTAACATTAAATCCTCATTTTCACGAAGAATATACTATTAGTTTAGTATACAAAGGTATGCATCTTTTTTCTAATGAAAAAGATACATACAATGTAGAAGCTGGAATGATTCAAGTTTTGAACCCTTACGAATTCCATCAAACAAAAGATAGTTCATGGGCACATTTAAATATTATGCCAACAATAAAACAAATGAATACTATAGCCTCACAAATGCTTCAAAAAGAGATAAACTCGCAAATTCTTATAAATACTATGATAAAAGACCAAAAGGCCACGAATCTATTCTATTCGCTTTTTACAAGCCTTGATTCTATATATAATAATCGTTTATCAATTGATAGCAAAGTT
>DKNG01000027.1:17892-18079 GCA_002470185.1 Arcobacter sp. UBA7394
TAGAGTTTTTAGAGTATATACTAAAATATCATTCATCAATAAAAACAGAAGAGATAGTAAATATTGATATAAATAAAAATAAATTGTCATTAGGACTAGATTATATAAACTCTAATATCACAAATGACAATTTATCTTTAGATGAGATTTCAAATAATATAGGTTTATCTAAATATCACTTTTTAAG
>DKNG01000028.1 GCA_002470185.1 Arcobacter sp. UBA7394
GGAGTGATTTTTAAAATGAAAGATGATCCAAGAATTACTAAAATAGGTAAGTTCATTAGAAAAACAAGTATTGATGAATTACCTCAATTAGCAAATGTATTCTTAGGCAATATGAGTTTAGTAGGTCCTAGACCACCTGTAATTGATGAGGTTAAGTTATACAACATGGATGATAAAAAACGATTAGATGCAAAACCTGGCATTACGTGTATTTGGCAGGTTTCTGGAAGAAGTAGTATTCCTTTTAAAGAACAGGTTCAAATGGATAAAGAGTATATAAAAACGCAATCTTTACTAAAAGATATAGTTTTATTATTAAAAACAATTCCAGCTGTTTTATTCCAAAAAGGTTCTTATTAGTGTAATTGCAATTTTTTTGCATACAAGAATTTTATAATTATAAAAAATAAGGAGTTTATTATGTTAGAGGCAAAATATGAAAACAAAGGTAATATTTTAGTTGTGAGTTTAGAAGGTGAGCTTATGCTTGAAGATGTAAGTAATTTAAAAAAAGAATTTTTTGAATATGAATCATCATACAAATATTTTTTATTTGATTTTAAAAAAGTAACAATGATTGACTCTTCAGGACTTGGTTATATTGTTTTTTGTTTAAAAAAATTAAGAGAAAAAGATGGTGATGTTAAAATTCATAATTTACTAGATCAAGCAAAACTAATTTTTGAAATAACAAGAGTTAATTCAATAATAGATATTTATGAAAATGAGAGTGATGCTATTAATAGTTTTAAACTAATGGAGAATGACAATGAAAGCTATAATCAAAATATCAACGAAATTATCGCCTAGTGGGGAACTTGAGCTTCTAAGTAATAATCTATTAAAACTAAAGGTTTGTGGAAAAGAGCTCTTCTCTTATTATTTTGATTTTTTTAATGAATTAGAAGTAGATGAGATATTTGTTCTTGGAAAAGATTTGAATAGTTTTGTTGATGAGTTTTATTTATCTAAAGTTTTCTCTCCCAAAGTTAATTTTATTGAAAATGAGAGTAGTTTAGATTATGAATATCTTAATAGTCATGACCTTTTATGTATATATAATATCGGATTTATTTATACTTCTTTTGAGACAATAAAAGAGAAAATAGTTACTCTAAATCATAGTTTTGTTCTGAAAGAAAATACGTTTGAACTGAGTTATCACAAAAGTGGAGAATCTAAAGTTAATGATATAGACTTTATTAAAATAAAAGCTATTAGTTCCTTAGATAATTATTTAGAAGTACTGAATTATATTTTAAATCGTATAAATAGTGTGGATTATACATATGGATATAGCAATGATAATAATATTATTATTGGTAAAAATGTAAAGATTGCAGCAACTTCAAAACTAATAGAACCAGTTGTTATTCAAGATAATGTAAAGATATTGGATAATTGTGTTATTGGGCCAAATGTAATTATTTCAAATAATGTAATTATTGAAAATAATACAAATATAAGCTCTTCAATAATTTATGATAATACATATATTGGAACAAATTTAGATTTACAAAATAAGATTATTGTTTCTAATAAAATCATAGATAAAAAAACTTTTTTAGTCTATAAAATAGATGAAAAACTCATATCAAAGAATATTTTGTTGTAGTTTAGTAGTATAAAATAATTTAAATTCTGTTATTATTTAATATGGATTATTCAAACTTAACAAAAAAAGAATTAATAACTATTATTGAAGAGAGCAGAAAAAAGGAATCAGATAAACATAGGGACCTTTTTTTATCTAATATTTCCCATGATGTAAGAACATTACTAAATGCAATTTATGGGAATGCTCAAATTTTAGATAATGATAATACATTAAGTGTGAATAATAAAAAAAGCGTTAAAAAAATCATTAATGCTACTTCTCATATGATTGATTTAATTAACAATATTATTACATTAAGTAAAAATAGTGGAAATGATAAGATCATACTCTCACAATTTAATTTAAAAGAACTATTATTAAACATATATTCTATTTTCAAAAATCTTGCCTCATCAAAAGGTCTTGATTTTGAATTAAATACAAATATCAATAAAGAGTATATGTTAAAAAGTGATAAAAATAAACTTTTTTATATTTTATTAAATTTAGTTGGAAACGCTGTAAAGTTCACAGATAGAGGCTTTGTATCTATAGCTTGCAATATCTCAGAAAATAAAGACTCAATTGTTTTTGAAATTAAAGACTCAGGTTCTGGTATTAAGAATGCGGATATTATAAATCTAAGTAATGAATACGTTAGAGGTGAAAATAGCAAAAATATTGATGGCTTTGGACTAGGCTTAGGTATTGTAAATAAAAACTTATCTCTTCTTCATAGTGAACTTAATATTGATTCAGAACTTAATAAAGGTAGCAACTTTTATTTTTCTATTAAGTGTCAAAAGAATAGTAAAACTTTTGTTTCAACTCAAGAAGATATTTTTGAAATACAAGAAATTAAATCTATTAAAAATTCAGATAGTTTAATGCCTGTAATCTACTCATGTAAAAAAGAAAATATAGCTATTTTAGATAGTTATTTTTCCTCAAGAAATATAAAGTATAAAGAAATTAATAGTTTAGATAAATTAAAACAATTTGAGATAAAAAATATCAACAATATGATTTTTATTGATATTGATAATATAAATTCTGATGAAATAAAGTATTTAGAACAATTAAAAGATGAAAGTAAAGATATTTCTATTGTTGCATTAACATCCCTTGTAATGGCTAGGGATTTAGCAAATATAAATAACATCTCAACTACATATATTGTAGAACCATATAGTTTTATTGATATTGATCAGGTATTAATTATGTTTAGTAATCGTGAGTATGATTTTGTTCAAAAGGAACTTACGGAAACATCTTTTAATCTAAAAATAGAAGAGAAGTTAAAAAATAATTTAGTGTTAGAATCTAATTTGGGGAACTATAAAGTATGTAATAAACTTATACTAGAAATAGTTGATAAAAAAACAAAAGAGCATCTTCTAAATTATTTAGAAGAGTACGAATTTGATAAAATTGTAGATATTTTAAGTAATAAAAAGAGTGAAATATGAATATACATAATAAAACAATATTAGTAGTTGATGATACAACTGAAAATTTAAATATTCTAAAAAATATTTTAGAAAAAGATAATTTTGATGTATTTCTTTCTAAAGATGGAGAGAAAGCTGTAAAAATTGCTCAAGAAATTCTGCCTGATTTGATTTTATTAGATATTTTAATGCCTAATATTGATGGTTATGAAACTTGTAAGAGAATGAAAAACAATGAAAAAACAAAAGATATACCAATCATTTTTTTATCAGCATTAACAAGCCCAAACGATAAAGTAAAAGCTTTTGAAGTTGGTGGTGTTGATTATATTCCGAAGCCTTTCCATGAGCAAGAGGTACTAGTGAGAGTAAAATCTCATCTTCAAACAAGTATGATTATTTCATCTTTAAATAATTTGGTTGAAAAATCATTTCATGAAATATATACACCTTTGAGTGTAATGTCTACAGGTTTAGAAATGCAGGTATTAGAGCATGGAAATACTAATTATTTAAAAAGTATAAAGTCAGCAATGAGATTACTTAATATATTTTCTGATGATATGTATTATTCAATTAAAAAAGAAGTAACTCAATTTGAACCTCAATGGATTGAGTTAGAGCCTTTTATGAAAGAACAAATCAATTATTTATTACCAATTGCTCTAAATAATGAAATGGATTTTGAACTAAAATCAAATATAGATAATCCGATGATTTTGATTAGTGAAATAGAACTAAAAAGAGTGGTATTAAATATTTTATCTAATGCTCTTAAATATGGATATAAAAACTCAACAATAAATATTAAGATTGATATGAAAGAAGAAGGGTTTATATCTTTCTCCATAAGTAACAGAGGAAAAATATTAAGCAACCCTGATAAAATATTTGAAAAACTATATCAAGAGAATAGTGATTCTTTAGGTTTTGGAATAGGCCTAGATATAGTCGCATCAATTTGCAAAAAAAATGACATAGAAATTAATGTAACTTCTATAAACAATAAGACAAAATTCAAATTTACATATAAAGAGAAAAAATGAAGATTTTATTACTAGAAGATGAAATATCTTTAAATGAACATATTTCTAAATATCTTACATTGAAAGGCAATGATGTTGTATCTTTTGATGATGGATTAGAGTTATTAGATTGTACTAATTTATATGAATATGATTTTTTTATTTTTGATATTAATGTTCCTAATGTAAATGGTTTAGAAATATTAGAGTTTCTAAGAGATAAGAGTATAGATTCTCCTGTAATTATGATTAGTGCCTTAGTTGATATCGAAGATGTAAAAAAAGCATATAAATTAGGATGTAGTGACTATTTAAAAAAGCCATTTGAATTAGCTGAATTAGAATTAAGAATGGAATCTATATTAAAACAATTTCATTTTACAAAAATTGTGGAACTAGGAGACGGTTACACTTATGATTTACATATAAAACAGTTGTTTTCAAATTCAGAAGCAGTTGTTTTATCTAAAAAACAAAATGAAATTTTATATATTTTAATCAAAAATAGAGGAAAGGTTCTCTCTTTTTCAACTATTTCTGATTATATCTATGAAGATAAAATGAAAGACTTTCATACAATCTCTTCTCATGTGAGAGATATAAGAAAAAAGATAGATGTTGATTTAATCAAAAATGTTAGAGGAGTAGGGTACTTATTAAAGTAAATACTCATTATGCTATAATTATATTTAAATTATTTTAGAAAGAAAATGTGATATAGAAGGCCTACTATGAAATATTTATTATTATTTTTAATATTATTATCTTCATTACTTGCAAATGTTGCAACAGTTTCTGCCCTTAAAGGGGATGCTAGAATTGAACGTGGAAATAAAAATATCATAGCCAAGATTGGAAGTAAATTATTAGAAAAAGATATTATTCGTACTGCTAAAAATGCAAAAGTGCAATTGATATTTAAAGATGAAACCATTGTAACTTTAGGTAAAAATTCTGCTTTAAATATTGAAACTTACTTATATGATATAAAAAATCCAAAAAACTCAAAAACAAACCTAAATTTTTTTAAGGGTGCGTTTAAAACGATCACCGGGAAAATTGGGAAAATAAATAGAGAAAAGTTTAAGCTAAAAACAAAAAGTGCATCTATTGGAATTAGAGGTACAATAATTCTAGGGAATCAAGAAGTTATTGCTTGTACACAAGGTGGAATTAGTGTTGAATCTATTGGAACAGGAACAAAAGTAGAAGTTAATGCTAATGAATTAACAACTGTTCAAGAAGATGGTGACTTATCTGAAGCGCAAGAGTATACACAAGATACTTTAAATGAATTATCTGCTGAACTAGAACCAGAAGAAGAGACTTCTACTAGTTCTGAAGAAGAAACAGATAATACAGAATCTAGTACTTCAAACAGTTCTGAAGAA
>DKNG01000025.1 GCA_002470185.1 Arcobacter sp. UBA7394
TATTTTTAAATCAAAAGGTTTAGAGTTTAATACTGTAATATTATTAGATAGAATCAAAAGAAAAAATGCTGATAAAAGCTCACTATTGTTTGAATATGATAGTGTTGAATTAAGAAATATTTTTTATAAAATTAAAGGTTACGAGAATTACAATAAAGAGTATGCAAATGCAATTGCTAAAGAAAAAGCTCTAAGTTTAGAAGATGAAATCAATATTTTATATGTAGCTCTAACTCGTGCAAAGAATAATATGGTCGTTTTTAAAAAAGTAAAATCATCAGTTTTTGATATTTTAAGTATGGGTGTTAATACCATGGGACAAATAATTGAAAGTTCAAATGTATCTAAAAACTATGAAAAAATTGAAAAAATAGAATATTCTCCTATGGATCTTGGAGTTCAAGATAAACAAATATCAAAAGAAAAAGATAATGATGGAAATATGTTGTATTCTAAATACTTTGGAATAGCAACACACTTTTGTTTAGAAATGATGGATGAATTTTCACAAGATAATCTAAATTATTGTATTGGTTTAGCAAAAACTAGATTTTCAAACTATTTAAATGAAAATGATTTTATTGATATTTATAATAGAATCTCAATGCTTCTAAATCATAATAAATTTAAAGAGTTTATTGAAGATAGTGAGTTTATAACAGAACAATCTCTAATTTATAATGGTGAAATAAAAATCATTGATTTATTATTAAAAAAAGATGATAATTTTTATATATTTGATTATAAAACAACAAAAGAAAAATCTATTGAGCATAATAATCAAGTCTCTTTCTATAAAAAAGCTATTAGTGAAATATTTGAAACATCAAATGTAAGATCTTATTTGATTTATCTAAAAGAACATGAAGTTCTAATAGACGAGGTTAAATAAAATACCTAATTGAAGCAAATCCATAAGCATTAGTTCTTTGGATTTGTTTTAAGTGTTCTTCATCTACTATGCCACCTAAGGCAATAATATCTAAATCTTCATATAAATTTATAGCTTGTTTTAATACATTAACACCTTTTGGTTCACCTTTATTTGGTGTTGCAAATATGGGTGAGAATGTAATGGCATTCACATATGATTCTTGGGCTTTTTCAATATCAGAAAAGTTATGGCATGATATAACTACATATAAATCTAGAGCCTTTGCATCTTTGATTTCATCAAATTGTTTACTTGTTAAATGAACTCCAGTGGCACCAAGTTTCTTAGCTAAGTTGTAGTCACCATTAATTAGGATATTTGATATATTATACTCTTTACATATGTTTACAAAGATTGTGGCTAACTCTTCAAAGTTAGTAGCTGTTTTATCTCTAAAACATGCAATATCAATATTATTCTTTCCTAAAATTCTTTTTAGGTTTTTTCTAAATAACTCTTGATTATCTGAATAATATTTTGGATCAGTTATAAGATACTGTTTCAATTTTTTCTCTTTGTAATAATTTTAAAAATTTTACAATATTTAATATTTAATTTACGTTAGAAATACGCAGATTTTGTAGCTTTTATTTTTTTGAAATAAAAAAAAGGGACAAGCCGAAGCTTGCCCCTTTTTAATTAAGAAAACTAAAGGTTTTAGTGCTCTTCTTCTGCCATCATAACAGACCCTGCAATATAAACATAAGTTAATATAGCAAAGATAAATGCTTGTAGGAAACCAAAAGCAGTTAATAAGAAGAACCCTGGAAGTGGTAATAACCAAGGTACTAACATAAGTAGTACCATTAAGAACATATCATCACCTCTAATAGAACCAAATAATCTGAAAGACAGAGAAATGATTCTAGAAATGTGTGAAATAATCTCAATTGGGAACATTAATGGAGCTAATACAGGCATTGGGCCCATAAAGTGCTTAAAATAGTTAATAAAACCATTTAATTTGATACCAACATAGTTATAGTAAACAAATACAATTAACGCTAACGATAATGTAAAGTTAATATTACTAGTAGGAGCTTCAAATCCAGGAATAACCCCAATCATATTACTAACAAAAATAACTAAAGCCAATGTACCAATTAATGGTAAATATCTTCTAGCATTCTTCTCACCCATAGTATCTGCACCCATCGCAATAATTCCAGCGATAAATGCCTCAAGAGCGTTTTGTGACCCAGTTGGTACTAATTGCATTTTTTTAGTTGCAGATCGAGCGATAAAAAATACAATTCCTACTACTAGTACAAAGTGTGATAATATGATCCATTCTTGTCCATGACCACCGATTGAACCTAAGAACGTAAACAGTCTTCCTTCCATTTTTTTCCTTTTGTGTTTTTCTCAATACTAAATTATTGAGCCCATTATATTATTTATTTTCTAAAATCTTTCTAAAGATTTTAAATTAAATTAAATTTGTTTGAATCTGTAACCATTTTGTTTCAAATGTTCTCTAATTAACTTTTGATGTTCTTCACCTTTTGTTTCTAGAGCAATTGTTACGTGAGCTTCGCCAAATTCAAGCTTCACAGAGTTTCTATCATAATCAATTTGTACTATATTAGTACCACATTCAGTGAAAATATCAGTTAAATGCATAAGTGCACCCGGTTTGTCCATTAAAGTAACAACTAGGTTTAATTTTCTTTGAGATTTCACTAAACCCTTCTCAATAATTAAAGATAACATAGTTACGTCAATATTTCCACCACTAACTATTGCACATACTTTAGAGCCTTCAATATCAACTTTATTATGCATAATTGCTGCAGTTGCAACTGCACCTGCACCTTCAACTACTAGTTTGTGTTTTTCTAATAAGAAAAGAATTGCATTTGCTATTTCATTATCATTAACTTCAACAATCTCATCTACATTTTCTAAAATTAAATCTAATAATTTAGGAGTTACATCTCTTACTGCAATTCCATCAGCAATTGTTTTAACAGATAAAGAATCAATTGGAAGGTGAGCTTCATAAGATTCTTTCATAGCACGTGCACCAGTTGCTACAACACCAGTAATTTTAATGCTTGGTTTCACAGCTTTAGCAGCAATTGCAATTCCTGCAATTAAACCACCTCCACCAATTGGAACAATAATTTCATCTAAATCTTCTAATTGCTCTAAAATCTCTAATCCAATAGAACCTTGTCCTGCTATTACTTCATCATCTGCAAAAGGATGAATAAACTCTATATCATTCTCTTTTGAAAATTCTTTTGCTGCAACATAAGCTTCATCAAAATTTTCACCATGTAATACAACATTAGCCCCGTAAGATTTAACCCCTGATACTTTTGTAAGAGGAGTTGCTTCTGGCATAAAGATTGTAGCTTCACATTTAAAGTGTTCAGCAGCATATGCTAAACCTTGTGCATGATTTCCAGCACTTGCTGCTACTACACCTTTATTTCTTTTTTCTTCATTTAATGTTGCGATTCTATTAAACGCACCTCTTAGTTTAAAACTACCTGTTAACTGCAAATTTTCTTTTTTTAAGAAGATATCACTATTTAATTCTTTACTTAAAATCGGTGCATATGTTAAAGATGTTTGGTTAATAATACCTTGTAATCTATTTTTTGCGTTTTTAATATCGTTAAGTGTTATCATAGTTCTTCTTTATATGTATTTTTTTGAATATTATCTAAATCTCTCTTATATAATAAGAAATATTCTAAAACTTAACATTAAATAAAAGTAAATATGATAACATTTCAAAAAAATTAATAAGGTCTATTTTGAAATTTACTTTTGTAACTTTGTTCCCTAATTTAATTGAACCGTATTTTCAGGATTCAATTTTAAAGCGAGCAGTTGATTCTAAATTTATTAGTTATGAGTTTTATAATCCAAGGGATTACACTACAAATAAACATCTAAAAGTTGATAAACAAATGGTAGGTGGTGGAGCAGGAATGCTTATGACTTGCCAACCTTTATTTGACTGCTTAGATAAAATAAAAGAAGAAAATGAAGATGCTTATATTGTATTCCCTTTAGCCGCTGCTAAACCATTTAAACAAAATGATGCGAAGAGATTAGCAAAGAAAAAAAATGTTGTATTTGTAAGTGGTAGATATGAAGGAATTGATGAAAGAGTAATTGAAAAATATGCTAATGAAGTATTTTCAATTGGAGAATTTATTTTAACAGGTGGAGAATTAGCATCTCTTACAATGGCTGATGCAATTTCAAGAAATGTTGATGGGGTACTTGGTAACGCTGACTCACTAGTGATGGAGAGTTATGAAAATAATCTTTTGGAAGCACCTTCTTTTACAAAACCTGAAAATTTCCAAGATTTAAGTGTTATTAAAGAATTCTTAAAGGGAAATCATAGTAAGATTCACGACTTAAAATATGATCTGGCTACATGCAAGACAAGATATTTTAGACCAGGTTTAGTTACCAACAAAAATTCAAAATAAAAGTGTGATACCCCGCTATTTGCAAATGCGGGCACTTTCACCAAAGGTAAATACATGAAGAATAGATACATTGCAGCTTTTGAAGCAGCGCAAATTGCAGAAAAAGAAATTCCACAGTTCAGAGCTGGTGATACAGTAAGACTTGGTATTGAGATTAAAGAGGGTGAAAAGAAGAGAGTTCAGTCTTTCGAAGGTATTGTTATTGCTAGACACGGTGAAGGTGTTTCAGCTACATTTATTGTAAGAAAAATTGGAGCTAACTCTGTTGGTGTTGAAAGAATTTTCCCATTATATTCTGAGTCTATCAAATCTTTTGAAGTATTAAGAAGAGGTAGAGTAAGAAGAGCTAAACTTCATTACCTAAGAGGTTTAAGAGGTAAAGCTGCTAGAATTAAAGAATTAAAAAGATAGTAGAACTTTAGGGCTTTAGCCCTTTAGTTTATTAATATGTCAAAAATATTAATTCATACTACTTCTTTAGCAGAAGCTAACCCAATTATCAATTCTTTTAATTTAAAAGAATTAGATATAGCTCAAAAAAATGTTATTTATTCTAATGACGACCTTTTACTTATCATCTCTGGTGTAAGTAAAGAAGAAATCTTAGAATCATTAACATATATTTTTGAGAACTTCGATATTTCTAAAGCTTTTGATTTAAGCATTGCATCTTGTAGTGATGGCTCGATTGCTTTAGGAACACTTTTTTGTACTAATAGATTTGTTAATGGTGTAAATTTTGCAAATGTTACGACAATTGAAAAACCACTAGAAACAGATGAAAACTTAGAAACATTACTTGTTGACAAACAAGCATCTTTTTTTAAAGACACTTGTAAAGAAAACATAAAAGACTACTACATATTAAAAATTGTTTCAGATTATTTTGATGAAGAAGAACCTTCAGATGATAAAATATTTGAATTAATTAATAATTCCATTTTAAAATGGAAAAACTTAATCTAAGGTAATCCATGCTAACAGACGTTGTTAATTTTGTTGTTGATACGGTTGGAAGTCTAGGTTACATTGGAATCTTCTTAATGATGTTCTTGGAAAGTTCTTTCTTTCCTTTCCCTTCTGAAGTTGTAATGATCCCTGCGGGTTATTTAGCTTATAAAGGTGAAATGAATATCTACATTGCAATATTTTCTGGTATTTTAGGCTCACTTATGGGAGCACTTTTTAATTACTTCTTAGCTATTAAACTAGGACGTTCTTTTTTAGTAAAATATGGGAGATACTTCTTTATAAAAGAAGAAACTATTGTAAAAATGGAAGAGTTCTTTAAATCACATGGACATATTTCAACTTTCTCAGGTAGATTAATACCTGCGGTAAGACAATACATATCTTTCCCTGCTGGTCTTGCAAAAATGAATATTTTTATTTTTTCAATTTATACTACTTTAGGTGCAGCTATTTGGGTTATTATTCTTACTTTACTTGGATATTATTTAGGAGATAATGAACTTCTAATCAAAGAATATTTAAGATATATAATTGTTGGGATTCTAATTTTATTAGCAGTTTTAGGTTTTTGGTACTATAAAAGAATAAAAAGAAATAACTAATTTAAGCAACAAATAAATAATTTATATGCTACAATCCCATCTATTTTAATTAAGGATGAGTGATGAAATCTCAAGGTGTAGCATATAAGTATGCATTAACAGCCATATTTTTTTGGTCTACAGTTGCAACTGCATTTAAAGTCTCATTACAATATTTATCACCTTTTGAACTAGTTTTATACGCTTCATTAACATCAACTTTTGTACTATCTCTAATTATATTTATTCAAAAAAAATTTAATGCTGTAAAAGTTCATATAAAAGAGAATTTTAAATCAGTACTTCTTCTTGGAAGTATTAATCCTTTTTTATATTACCTTATACTATTTAAAGCTTATGATATTTTACCTGCTCAAGAAGCACAGGCAATTAATTATACTTGGGCTTTAATGTTGGCATTTTTATCTGTAATCTTCTTAAAACAAAAACTTACACTAAATGATATTGTTGCTGGTATTGTATGTTACTTTGGAGTATTGATTATTTCAACAAAAGGGGAACCTTTCTCTTTAAACTTCTCTAATATGGATGGAGTTATGTTAGCTTTATTATCAACAGTACTATGGTCTATGTATTGGATTTTAAATACAAAATCAAAAGTAGATTCTATTGTTGGATTATTTTCTAACTTTTTAGTATCTATGCCAATTATTATTATTTATTATCTATTTACACAACCTATTGAACTGCCAAGCCTTACAGGTTTATTAGCTGCTTCTTATGTAGGAATCTTTGAAATGGGTATAACTTTTTTCTTTTGGTTAAAAGCTATGCAACATGCAATTTCTACTTCAAAAATTGCAAATCTAATATTTATTTCCCCTTTTATCTCACTAATATTTATTTATTTTATTGTTGGCGAAACTATATATCCTTCTACAATTGTTGGATTAACAACTATAGTTTTTGGCTTAATAATCCAACAATTAAAACTATCCAAAACAAAGTAATTTTTTTACGTAATCTTCAGTAGAATAGCATTAAAATAGCAATTGTAACAATTTTGTAACAAATGTATAAAATGTGTACGATTTACATATATATCTTAAGTTTCAATTAAGTTTTACTGTGAAATAATGACTAAAGAAATAAAAGTACTACCTTTTGTAGTACTAATTTAAAATTATAAAAAGTTGACTTATTATGGCGAAGCAAAAAAATAAAAGAACAGTTATACAAAAAGTGATTAACAATCATTTAAAAGGTAATAAAAAAGAGATTTCTCAATTAACAATAAAAATTGATAAAAGATTAGATAATGCCTTAGTAACATTAAGTCAATCTTTGAATTTATCAAAAAATAAATTGATTGAAGAAATTCTTTTTGAAAGTGGAATTATTGAAGAAGTAGATGAAAATTATATAGGAGAAGAATAATGAATAAATTCCCTTCTCAAAATGAAATTATTGACTCAATTTTAAAAGGTATGGTTACTGCAAAAACAAACTATACTTTTTGGACAGCAGATGAATTATATTTATCTTATGCTCCACCAAAATTTTTAACTATTCATGTATCTCAAGAGATTGCAAAACTTGAAAATTCACCAGAAATTTTCATTGATGCAACAATTGCAGATATTTTAAGATGTTCATTGCCTAAAAGGGATTCTTTTAGATGGTTTATGAGTGAAAACAATATTACACAAGATGTTATTTGTCTTACTTTAGATGAAAGATTTGAGCATAAAAGTGATAATGATTCAATCTCAAGAGTAATTATGAGTATCCGAAATGGCGTTAGAAATGCTCAAGATGAATATAAACATGATATTGATCTAATGTGTAAGATGTTATCTAGAGATAAAAAAGAAGAATCAACACTTGATTATGGTGTATTTGCTTTTTATTTAGATATTTCAAATACAGCTAGAAAAAAATCAGATAGAAGAATTGAAGAGATTATTGAGTCTTTTGACAAGATAGTAGCTTCTCATAAAAATTTAAAATCAAGTTTCAAAGGAGGCGATATTAATATCATCGAAAACATCGGAGAATGGTGTGTAGGTTGCTATGTAATTGAGCCTACATTTTAGACAAATTAGAATCAAAAAATAAAACAAATTCAATTAAGGAGAGATATATGAATTTAAAAAAATTAACTGGTGCTTTAGCACTAAGTGCTGTAGTTGCAAGCTCATTAGTAGCTGCTGATACTGTAAAAATAGGTGTACAAGCACCTATTACTGGAAAGTATGCAAATGAAGGTCAAAGTATTGAAAACTTTGTAAAATTAATTGTTGATGAAAAGAATGCCCAAGGTGGTCTTTTAGGTAAACAAATTGAGGTTGTTACTTGTGATGATGAGGCGAAAGCTCAAAAAGCTGCAGTTTGTGCTAAGAAATTAGTAAATGCTGGTGTTTTTGCAGTAATTGGTTCTTACACATCTGGTGCTACTGAAGCTGCTCAAACTACTTACTACAGATCAAAAGTATTACAAACTTCTGATGGTACAAGTGATTCTTTAATTAAAAGAAAATATTGGACATTCTTTAGAAACTCATTCCCAAATTCATCTCAAAGTGATTTTACAGCGGATTACATGGTAAATACAAAAAAATACAAAAAAATTGTAGTTTTATCTGACTATTCATCTTACTCAGCAGGACTTGGTGATGCAACTGAAGCATCAATTAAAGCTCTTGGTGGAAACGTAGAATTTAGAGGAAAAATCAAAGCTGGAACTCAAAACTTCTCAGCAATGTTAACTAAAGTAAAAGCTATGAATCCAGATGTAATTTATTATTCAGGTTACTACACTGATGGTGGATTATTAAGAGCTCAACAACAACAATTACAAATTGACGCTGATTTCATCGGTGGAGATTCAAATGATAACCCTGACTTCTATAAATTAGCTGGTAAAGCTGCTGAAGGTACAGTTTTAATTAACTTCCCAACTCCAGAAATTTTACCATATGAAGCTGCTAAAAAATATCTTGCAGCATATAAAGCTGAGTTCAAAATGGATCCTCCATCAATTTGGCCTGTTACAAATGCTGATGGATTAAGAGCTGTAATTGAAGGTGTTGAAAAAACAAAATCTTTTGATACTAAGAAAATCTCTGATTACATTAGAAATGATATGAAAGACTTCCCAGGTATTACAGGTCCATTTAACATTAGAGAAGATGGTGAGAGAGTTGGTGCTAAATTCGTAGTTTATAAAATGAAGAATGATGGTACTAAGAACGTAGTTTCTGAATAATAATAAGGCTTAAATAAAATGGATATTTTTCTTCAACAGTTAATTAATGGTTTAACTATAGGAAGTTTATATGCATTAGTAGCTTTAGGTTATACAATGGTTTACGGTGTGATGAAGTTAATCAACTTCGCACACGGTGACCTTGTTGCCTTCTCTGCTTATGTTGGACTTACTATTTTTACACAGTTTTACGGATCAAACGCACTATCTTTAGTGAATATTGTAATAGTATTCTCTTTAACAGCAATCGTAGTGGCATTTGTGGGTGTTCTTCTTGAGCGTCTAGCCTATAGACCTTTAAGAACGGCACCAAGATTAAGTGCAGTTGTTTCTGCACTAGGGGCTTCATTAGTAATTCAAAATGGAATTATGTTAATTTGGGGTCCAAACATGGAAATTTTCCCATCTGATGTGTTCCCAAGTACTTCTTGGAACTTTGGTACAGTTGTAATTTCATTTACTCAAATGGTAATTTTAGCATTATCAGCAGTGTTAATGGTTGCATTATATATTTTCATTAATAAAACAAAAATGGGTACAGCAATTAGAGCTACTGCAATAGATCAAGATGCTGCAAAACTTATGGGTATTAATGTAAATAGAATTATTATGATTATCTTTATTGTTGGATCTATGCTTGGAGCTATTGGTGGTTTATTCATTGGTATCTACTACAGAGGTTTAACTTTTGATATGGGATGGTTATACGGATTAAATGCCTTTATTGCGGCAATTATTGGTGGAATTGGTTCAATTCCAGGAGCTATGCTTGGTGGTTTATTACTTGGATTATTTAATGCAATGATTGCAGGATATATTTCAACTGAATGGGCTGAAACATTTACATTTATTTTATTAATTGTAAT
>DKNG01000261.1:0-1008 GCA_002470185.1 Arcobacter sp. UBA7394
AAGTGGATATATCTTTTATAAATCCTTTAAAAAATCTTCAATTATATCTTTGTGATCAAATACTAACTTATCAAGAGGCAAAGACTCTAAATCATATATGAATATCTCTTTTGCATCATCACAAGCCTTAGGCTCTCCATATGCTTTACAAACATATACAACTGATGCAGTATGAAATCTTGGGTCTCGATTAGGATTTGAATACACATTTTGTAAGGATTGTATTTTTACATCTAAAGATGTTTCTTCTTTCATTTCACGAACTAAAGCATTTTCAACAGACTCGCCAATATCAACAAAACCACCAGGTATTGCTAAACCAAAAGGTTTATTTAATCTCTCAATTAGAATAATACCTCTAAAATTTTCTTCATTATCATATAGTTTAATAATACCATCTACACTAAGATGTGGTGTTTTTATCATGAAAAGTCCTAAATATTTTTTTTAATTATAGTATATTATATTAATAGTGATTTAAAATTTTAGTATCTTCGCCGTTAAATAAAACAATTTTATCTAATCTAATTCTAGCTCCATTTTCTACATCCATATATTCAGAACCATTAATATTTAAAAATTTTACAATTTTTGATTTCATATTACATTCATCTTTGTTTTCTAAATATGTAAACTCACACTCTTTATCTTTTTTTGCTGCTGCTTCAAATTCATTATATAACTCATTTGAAATTCTAATATACTTGCTCATATTTTCCCTTTTTAATATTTTATAAATTTTTCATACAACTATTATAGTTCTAGTTTATCAAGGATTTTAAAAAAAGACTCAATCTCTTCTTTTGTTAATTTTTCGTTTAAACTCTCTCTATATGATGTAACTTCATCAAGAGTATTTTCTAAGATTTCTTCACCCTCTTTTGTAAGTTCAACTTTATTACTTCTTTTATCACCACTAATCTCAGACTTAGAAATTAGACCTTTTTTTTCTAAAGAGTTCAAAGAACGACTAATTGTCGTTTTATCTTTTCCTAAAAGGTTTGCAAT
>DKNG01000261.1:1109-2585 GCA_002470185.1 Arcobacter sp. UBA7394
TAAGGACTTAATTTATTGTTTAATGTTTTATTTACACTATTTGCTGCTCTAATAAAACGATAAGCAATAGAATTTTTTAAAGCATGATTCATTTAGCTCCTTTAGTTGCATATGCAATTATTGCATATGCAACCTTTTAAGTAAATTAACGAATTTAAGATATTTTTGATGGAATAAGAAAAAAGTGTGTAGTTTTGTAATTATTAAGATATTTCGGGAAAAGAGTGAGACTTAAAGTAACTCTATTTTTCCACGACTTAGTTTTAAAATAGCTTTTTCTTCAAAGCTTTTTAGAATTCTACTTATTATTTCTCTTGATGTACCTAGATGTGAGGCTATATTATCATGTGTTACTGTTATTACTTTTTCATTTTGTAACTCAAGCCATTCAAGTAATCTCTCATCAATATTTTTAAATCTTAAATCTTCAATAAGATTTGCCATACTATCTAGCCTAGTAGCAAATAATTCAAGTACATAATATCTAAAGGCCTCTTCTTTGAAAAATATTTCTTTTATAATATTTGAGTCAATATAATATCCTTCTACTTCATCCTCTGTTATAGCTGATCCAATAGCAAGAATATTACTTAGTCCACCACTTAGATTAACATTACATTGTTCAAAGGGTTGTAAATAATAAAGAGTTATTTCTTTTCCTGATTCATGTTGACGATAAACTCTGACAGTTCCTTTTGTCAAAAAAAGTATATCTTGACATCTATCACCTTGATGGAAAAGTTGAGTATTTTTTGGTATTGTAGTTTTTCTTGCAGATGATAATAAAATATTTTGTGATTCTTTTGATAGTTTATTAAAAAATTTATAATTATGAATAGTTAGTCCTTAAGGATAAAAAACTAGCTACTTTATAAAGTAGCTAATTCTTTTAATTTAAAGTATATTATAACGAACTTATAGGTTTGTTTTTAATTTCTTCCCATTTAATATCAGCTTTTTTAATATTTCCTGGAACATCTTGTAACCATAAACCTTTTACTTTATTGTTAAGATTTACATATAGTTTCCCATCAACAATTTCCCAAACTAATGGATCACCATGGAACTTTTTACCAGCTGTTACACCAAAGGCACACCAACCACCATATGCTGGAGCATATTTTTCTGGATTTTGATCAAATGTATCTTTATTCTCTTTTGTAATAAAAAGGTAAACCTCACCATTGTATTGAGATACATGACTTCCATTACCCATTACAGGTCTTCCAATTGTATGATAACTAACTGCATCATAACCTCTTAATACAGGTGTAGAATATGTTTCACTAGCATATGCCATTGAAGATATAAACATTATAAATACTGCTATTGCTGCTTTAATATTTTTCATTTTAAATTCCTTATAGATGTTAATTCATCTTTTATTTTTAAAGTAATAGAACTATAACAAAATAAAATATTCTTGTATGTGAGCAATGTTACATACAATAGAAAAACATAGATAAAATAAGAAAA
>DKNG01000261.1:2688-3453 GCA_002470185.1 Arcobacter sp. UBA7394
AGTATTACTTTTTTCGTAAAGATACTCTTCTATCTATTTCAGCATTTAATATACTTTCATCATTAGTAGTAATAAATTTAGTTATAGAAGGAACTTTTACTTCTTTAATATTTAAATACTCTGGTCGTTCTGATGTAAGAATTTTATATTGGTCAAGTACATTTGATTTATATTCATCAAAATTTACTTTCTCCATAGGAGTTAGCTCTGCTACACTTTTTGCAACATATACTAAATATTTTAATGAACCATTAATATACTTATGGGCTGTTGCATAATCATTTAGTTTAAAACAAAGAATTGTTTTCATTACAAAGTAAGAAGGAACTATTTTAAAAAGAATTACACTATTTTCAAACTCTTCACACTCTTTTAATAAAGTCTCATAATTTGGCTCTTCTTCTTTACAAATTGCTAATGAAATATTATCAAATGCAAAAGCATCATCTTTCATATATTCTTTTAAATTTAAGTTTTCCGACATTGTTTATATCCTTTATAAAATTTGATTATTTATGTATGTGACATTACAGGAGAAAATTGGATTTTAATCCCATTTTTTATACTAGCTAAAAAAAAAGCTTTTAACTAAAAGAACTAATGTTCAAATAGCTAAAAGCTTTTAGTGGAGCGGGAAACGAGACTCGAACTCGCGACAATCTGCTTGGAAGGCAGAGGCTCTAGCCAACTGAGCTATTCCCGCATTTTTTAAATATCTTAAAATCACTATTGCGAAATTAAAAGTGGTGTCAAAAGAGAGACTTG
>DKNG01000114.1:0-10122 GCA_002470185.1 Arcobacter sp. UBA7394
GGGATTGTAGGGTAGGCTTTTCTATTAATTAAGTTACATTCTTCTAATTCTTTTAATTGTGAACTTAACATCTTATATGTAATAGAACCAATTTTTCTTTGTAATTCGTTGTATCTTATTATCTTGTGTTCGTCTAATAAATATAAAATTACCATTTTCCATTTCCCAGAAATTAATGATAATGTATAACCAAAGGGTGTGTCTATTAGGGGTTTAAAGTCTGATTTTTTCATTCTGTACTATCCTTTAGGATAGTATATAACATAAAAGTACATACTTACATTATATTTCTATTTTTACTACAATTCATTCAAGTTTTATTAAAAGGATTTAAAATGAAAAAAATATTAATAAATTTGGTTCATCCAAATTTTGATAAATCAATAGTGAACAAAATATTATTTGATGGAATAAAAGATATTGAAAATATTACAATAAACAATTTATATGAAGAGTATCCAGATTTCAAAATAGATGTACAAAGAGAACAGCAGTTACTTTTGGATAATGATATTATTCTTTTTCAATTTCCTATGTATTGGTTTAGTTCGCCTTCACTTTTAAAAGAGTGGTTCGATACTGTGCTAACAGCAGGATTTGCATTTGGAGGCACGTATAATCTTAAGGATAAATCTTTTGCAGTTGCAATTAGCTGTGGTGGCTCATTAGAGGCATTTAGTGAAACAGGTAAAGATAAAAGAAGAGTTGAAGAACTATTATATCCTTTCTCTATTACAGCAAACTATGTAAAAATGGACTATAAAGATGCTTATATTACTTATGATACAGAAACGGAACTAAGTAATGAAACACTTGATGAATATAAAGAAGGTTATATTGAATATGTAAAAGATTTATTAGAGGAATAAAAATAAACTTTCACTTCAAGGAAGGAAGCAATTATGAAGTGAAAGTCTATTTAAATTTGTATGTTAGTATTAAATATATATTGTTGGATATATAATATTATGCTGCCCTAGAAAAGGAGCCCCTAGAGCAAGCATAAGAAGAAATTACATTCTAATTTCTTCTCTTTTTTGTAAGAATTCCCATCTTTCGTTAATTCTTTGTTGCCACTCTTCAATTAAGTATTCATACTCTGGTTTGAATAAGTGTTTAAATCTTGGTTGTGCACCTAAGTAATCTCTTACTGGAATAATATTCTTAGGTCTATATGTAATATTTAACTCTCTACCATCGATAATCTCATATAATGGGAATACAAGAGAATCTACTGCTAAGTCAGATACTTCAATAGTTTGGTTTGGTGCGAATTTCCACTCAGTTGTACAAGCAGACATAGCATTAATAAATACAGGTCCTTTTGTATCAAAACCTCTTTGGATTTTCTTAACCATATCTTTCCATTTATTTGGAGCTACTTGTGCAACATATGGAGAACCATGTGCAGCCATAATAGATACGATATCTTTTTTCTGTCTTTTCTCACCGTAAGAAGTACTTCCTGCAGGTGCAGTAGTTGTACTTGCTCCAATAGGAGTAGAAGATGATCTCTGACCACCTGTATTTGCATAAACTTCATTATCTAAACAAACGTACATGAAGTCATGACCTCTTTCGAAACAACCTGAAATCCATTGGAATCCAATATCGTAAGTCGAACCATCACCTGCAAATGTTACAAATTTAGGTTGAGGAGTATCTTCAGAAATTCTACCTTTGTTTCTTAAAGCTTTGTTCATAGTCTCAACACCAGCCATTGCTGTTGAAGAGTTTTCGAATCCAATATGAATCCAAGAACAATCCCAAGAAGTATGTGGGTAGATTGCTGTACAAACTTCTAAACATCCAGTAGAAGCAGATACAACTAAGTTATCATTAGTTGCATTTAATACTTCTCTTACGATAATAGAGTGAGCACAACCTGGACATAAAAGGTGTGAACCTTCAAATCTCTCAGCTGCAGTTGAGAACGTTTTTAAGTTTTTAATTACTTTTTGAGTACTCATATTTATTTTCCTTCCACATTGTAATAGCTTAATTCTGGACCTCTAACACCGATTAACTTTTGGATGTTACCAGAAATTTTACCAGCTTTAGCATCAGCATCTAATGTTCTGAAGATGTCTTTTAAACCAGCAATAGTCATATCTCTACCACCTAAACCATAAATTAAGTTAGTAACTAATGGTCTAGCTGAAGTATTGATTAATGCTCCAGAAATTTCGTTATATAATGTACCAACAGTTCCACCAGGAGCAGATCTATCCATACAAGCAATTGCTTTAACATTAACTAATGCTTCAGCTACTTCTTCAAGAGGGAATGGTCTGAATAATCTAGGTGCAACAACACCTACTTTAATACCTTCTTCTTCTCTGATTTGATCAATTGCTAACATTGCAGTTTCATAAGTAGAACCTAAACATACAATAGCAACTTCAGCATCTTCCATACCGTAAGATTCAACTACTTTATATTCTCTACCTGTTAATTCTTTAAATTCAGCAAATGTATCTTCGATAACTTTTTTAGAACCCATTAAAGCAGCGTGTTGCTTAGCTTTATGTTCAAAGTGCCAATCATGTTCAGTTTGTACACCGTGAGTTACAGGCTTATCAAAGTTTAATAGTGCATTAACTTGTAAGTAAGGACCAACAAATTCAGCAGCTACTTCATCTTTAAGAGGAGTAACATTTTGAGCAGTATGAGAAGTCATAAATCCATCTTGGTTAGAGATTACTGGAAGTCTAACAGCTGGGTGCTCAGAAATTTTGAAAGACATTAAAGTCATATCGTAAGCTTCTTGTGGTGAGAATGCATCAATTGAAATCCATCCACAGTCTCTTGTTAAGTATAAATCCGAGTGGTCACCATTTACGTTAAGTGGTGCAGCTAAAGCTCTATTTACAAGACATAATACTACAGGAATTCTCATTCCAGATGCTTGGTATAAAGTTTCAACCATAAGTGCTAAACCTTGTGAAGAAGTTGCAGTTCCAACTCTACCACCAGCAGCACCAGCTCCAATACATCCTGACATAGCAGCATGCTCAGATTCAACCATAATTACTTCACCATCAACATATCCATTTGCGTGGAACATTGCATAGTTTTCAACTGTAGCAGTTGAAGGAGTAATAGGGTATGCAGCAACAACATCTACATCAGCTTGTCTAAAAGCTTGTGAGTTTGCCATGTTTCCATCCCAAACCTCTACGTCTTTTAATTCCATTACTTTAGTATTCATTATTTGTCACCTTTCTTTTTTTTCTCTGGCCATTTAGATAAAGCATCTTCTACTTTTTCATACTCTTCAAACATTAGAAGAGATTTTGGGTTTGTAGGACATACACTTACACATAGTCCACAACCTTTACAGTGTTCGTAGTCAATACCTTTCATCTCTTTGTTTCTAGCAATGATAGAAGTATCTGGACAGAAGATCCAACAGTTTTGACAGTCGATACATGTCTCAGAATTCCATACTGGCTTTAAAACTCTCCAGTCTCCAACAGACATACTCTTTGAACTTGTTTCAGAATATGCTCTATCTTCTGGTTGCATTTCAGCAATGTTATAGTTGATGTCACCTTCAAATGTATATAAGGCAGCACCTGGGATTAATTCATCCCATCCCATTTCTTCAATTGGTTTACTCATATTTTGTCCTTTAGTGAACTTCGTCGTAAGCTCGTTGAATTGCAATCATATTTGCATCAATTATGTTTTGAGGTAACTTTTTAAGTACACCCTTCATCGCGTCTTTGAAATAATCTAATTCAAACATTCCACTAACTTTCATAAATGCACCAAGCATTGGAGTATTTGGAATTGCTTTACCAATAGTATCTCTAGCGATTTGGAAACAGTCAAGAATATATACTCTATCTTCAATTCCTTGTAATGCTGGAACTAAAGCGATTAATTCATCTTTGCTAAGGTGAGTAGTAATAATATATTTAGTAGTATCTGTACCATTAGCAGTAATATCATCAGTTAAAGCTAAACCTGGATCAAGAATGAATACAAAATCTGGACTCATGAATTTCTCGTGGTTTAAAATAACTTTATCATCAATTCTATTGTAGGCAGTCATAGACGCACCTCTTTTAGCTGAACCATAAAAAGCAAAAGCTTGTACTTGTTTCCCTGTCTCAGCAACAACTGAACCAAGTCCTTTAGCACCTGTTACGGCACCTTGACCTGCACGGCTGTGCCATCTAATTTCTAACATAGTGGCTCCTTAAAATATTAAATTTGACTTAAAAAATTTAATTAGTCTGATCTATTATACATACTTTTAACTTAGAATGTTCTTTCTTTAAGTTTTTAATGGGGATTTATGTAACGTAAGTAAACACTTTTTAAAGTGAAAACCCTAGTTTTTTACTTCTTTAAAAAAGGTATCAATAATTAAATAATAATTATGCTAAATAATTAATAAGGCTAAAAAGCCTATTTTATGGTAATTATAAATAATTTTATTAAAGTTATTAGTTTATATAATCATTATAGAAATAAAGTCTTAAATAAATGCTATTAAAAATTAGTAAATTAAATTTTTAAGTATTACTTAAGCTTTATTTCTTAAGAAAAGTTAGATTTTAAGCTTAAATTACTTAATTTATTTGGCTTTTTATGAATTTTACTGCTTCAAAGGCATTGTTTTCTATGTTTTTTGTGTATAAAGATAGTTCAGCTTCTTTCCCATAACCACATAAAACACCAACAGATTCAACATTTGCTTCATTTGCTGCAATTAAATCAAGTTTTGTATCCCCAATCATCCATACTGTATGTTGGTCTTTATTGTAATTCATTTGTTCTAAAGTAATATTAATAGGTTCTGGATGTGGTTTAGGATTTTGCACATTTTCTCTACCTGTCACAATCTCAAAGTGTTCCATGATCTCTAAGTTTTCTAATAAAGGAATTGTATACATTCTAGTTTTAGTTGTAACTACAGATACTCTAGCAATTTGTGAAGCTAATTTAACTGCTTCTATGGCATCTTCTAATAAATGAGTATTAGCTTTTGAAATTTGTCTATATTTATTTTTATAAGAGTCTACAAAGTCCCATGCTTTATCTTCACTAACACCAAGACCTTTGTACATAACATCTAATGGATAACCTATTAAATCTTTTATGCTTTCATCATTACCTTTAAAATTGAATTCTAATTCTTCAAATGAGTGATAAAATGAAGCTAAAATAGCATCCGTTGAATCTATAATTGTTCCATCTAAGTCAAATAGTATAATTGTATTTTTATTCATATATTGTTTATTTCCTTTTATTCTTTTATCCAATCTTTTTGATTGTGCGTAATTCCAGTAAATGCTGGTTCTATATTTTTGATATCTTTATTTACTACTGTTATTGAGTTTGGTATATATAAAAATATATAAGGTAAATCATCTGCAATGATTTTAAATATTTCTTGGTATATTTCTCCAAGTTTAACTCTATCTATTGTAATGGAACCTTTTTCAATTAGTTCATCTACTTTTTTATTGTGATACCCTACAAGATTAAATCTACCTAGTTTATCTGAATCACTGTGCCATAAAGGATATGCATCAGGCATCAAAGCCAAACTCCAACCTAATAGAACAGCCTCATACTTTCTTGGATGTACAACAGTATTTAAGAATGCTTGCCATTCCATAACTCTTATTTTCATCTTTATACCAGCTTGTGCTAATTGGTATTGCAAAATCTGAGCTGCATTAATTCTAATATCATTTCCAGTATTTGTTATAACTTCAAAAGTAAGAGGATTCTTTTCATCGTAACCTTGCTCTTTAAGTAGTTGTTTTGATTTTTGTATATCTTGAATTATTGATTTAACATTCTTATTGTAAGCAAAACTTCCTGGTAAAAATGGCCCATTACAAACCTGTCCATGACCAAAGTATAATATATCAACAAGTTCTTGTTTATTTATAGCATATGCAATAGCTTGTCTTACTTTTTTGTTTTTGAATTTTTCAGTTTTTAGATTAAAACCTAAATAACTATAAGCAAAACTCTCTTTTTCTATTATTCTATAATTATCTTTAAATTTATCATCAACTTGTCTATCAATTTGTAGAGGAGTTAATCCTCCTAAATCTAGTTTTTTTTGTTTTAAAAATAAGAAAGATGTATTTGGATCCGGTAAAAACTTATATAAAATATTATCTATTTTAGGTTTCCCTTCAAAATAGTTTTTATTTGCAAATAGTTTTATATCAATACCTGTTTTGAACTCTTTTATAGTGTAAGGACCAGTTCCTATTGGTTTTTTATTAAAAGAACTAGTCATTAAATCTTTTTCATCTTTTAGTATATGTTTTGGTAAGATTCCTACCATCCATGTTTCTAAGGATTTAAAATAAGGTTTTTTATAAGTTATTTGTATAGTGTATTTATCTAAAGCCTTTACTTCTTTCACTTCTTTAAAGTTTGATTTAATTGATGTGAATATCTTTGGGCTCATTATTTGCTTATATGTGAAGATTACATCTTCTGCTGTAAAATTAACTCCATCATGCCATAAGACATTTTTTCTTAAATTTATGATTAGTTTTGTGGGAGTTTCAAATTTATATGACTTGGCTAAATCAGGAGTAGGGTTACCATCTTTATCATATTTTATTAATCCATTAAACAACCAATCGGCAATTTCAGAACTTGCAGAATCATTTGCAAGGATAGGATTTAATCTACTAGGACTTGAACTCATTGATAAGTTTAAAGTACTTGCATACATAAATGAAAAGAGTAAAAAAAATATTGTTATTAGTTGAAGTAGTTTTTTCATAGGGTATTGTACTAAAAAGTGCATAAAAAAAGGAGCAACTTTCGTCGCTCCTTTGGAAAATACAAAGATAAAGTATCTTTGAAATAGTGACCTATCTTTTTGAGAATTGACCGCTTTTTCTTGCTTTTCTTCTTCCGTATTTTTTTCTTTCAACAGCTCTTGCGTCTCTTGTTAATAATCCGTAAGGTTTTAAGATTGTTCTGAATTGCTCATCATAAGCAACTAAAGCTCTAGAGATACCGTGTCTTACAGCATCAGCTTGTGCAGAATAACCACCACCTAAAGTTTTAACAACGATGTTAACTGAAGTTTCTTGTTTAGCTACTTCAATTGGTTGCATAACTCTTTTTTTAATAGCTTCGTGTCCACCTAACCATGCATCTAAAGATTGACCGTTGATTGTAAGTTGTCCGTTACCAGCTTCTAACCATACTTTTGCGATAGAAGTTTTTCTTCTTCCAGTTGCGTATACTTTTGCCATTAGTCTTATCCTTTAATTTGCGCAGTGTGAGGGTGTTCAGCGTCTGCATATACTTTTAATTTTTTTAACATTGCTTTACCTAAAGTAGTTTTAGGTAACATACCTCTAGTTGCTAATTTGAATAGCTTTTCAGGGTTGTTATCAAGCATGTCAGACATTTTGTGAGTTTTAGTACTTCCAAAATATCCTGAGTGTGTATAGTAATTTTTATCTTCTAATTTCTTACCAGTAAACTTTGCTTTAGAAGCATTGATGATTACTACGTAGTCTCCACAATCAACGTGAGGAGTGAAAGAAGGTTTATTTTTACCTCTTAAGATAGTTGCAACTTCAGTAATGATTCTTCCGAATATTTTGTCAGTTGCGTCAATTACTATCCAATCTCTTTCGATTTCGTTAGCTTTTGCCATTTGAGTAAATTTCATTTATTTTCTCCGCTTTTATTAATGAGGTGGAATAATAGTGTAGTCATACTTAAATATTACTTAAATTAAGTAATATTTAATATGTAATTGTGAATTTAGAACCAAGGTTGTGTTCTGAGTCTATTTTTAGGGAAAATGAATGTAATGAAAGTATAGATTGAACAATAAAAAGTCCCAATCCAAGTGAATTATTCCAGCCATTATTTGAAACTCTATAGAATTTCTGGTTAATTTTTTCTAATTCACTTTTCTCTATTCCAATTCCTTTATCAATAACTGAGATTTTATCGCTCTCAATTTTTACTATAACTTCATCTTCTGAGTACTTTAAAGCATTTTCTATTAGGTTTGAAATAGCCATTGAAATTAAAGTTTCATCAACATTTAGAGTAATGTCATCACCCTCTATGAAAATTTCTCTTGTTTTATATTTATCTTTTAAATCAGAGATTATCTCTTCAATAATCTTTTTCATTGATTTAGGTGTTAGAATCAGTTCTTGTTTACCTTCTTCTAACTTCAATGTTAATCGTAATTTATCAATAATATGAGACATTTTATTTGCATTTGAATGTATTTTATTTAAAAACTTTATTTTCATCGAGGCTGGCATATCTTCATCGTTTAGAATTGTTTCACTATATCCTGAGATAATTGCAATTGGGTTTTTAAATTCATGGGATAAGGCTGAGATAATTTCATCTTTTTGTCTATTTGCAAGTTTTAGTTTTGCAGTTTGTTTTGCTTTTTGTTTCTCTTTTTTTGATAATTTAACAGCAACTTTATTTAATAGTTTTGTAATTCGATGGAACTCCACTGTAAAACTAGAATTAAGTGCATAAGAGGGTTTCTTTGAAGAGAGTTCAGTTAGAAAATATAAAATTGCTTCTGTTTCTCTCTTTATTTTTAACGAAATGAAATAAGAAGCTAGGAAAGCAACTATTATAAATATAGCTACAAAAGAGAATATTTGTGCAGATAAACGTATGAAATTATCAGTAATTTTATCTGTATAATCTGCCATTCTAATAAAATAGATTTTTTTATCAATAACAACTTTTTTTGCAATATAAAGTAGCTCTTTATTTATACTACTTGAATATCTAGTACTTCGACCTGTTCCGTAATCTTTAGCTTGAAGAATTTCTTCTCTGCTACCATGATTCTCTAATAAGTTTTTGTCTTTATCACTTTCAGCAATTACATTACCTTTTTCATCAATAATTGTAATTCTAATATTTATTTGTGATTTAAGATCTTTGATTATTGTATCTACATTGTTTAAGTCTTTTAATACAATAGAAAAGGTATCAATATTTTTAATAAGGTTTTTCTCAATTTGGTCTATATAAATATTCTTAGACCAAAAATATGTAACAATACTAAGTGTAATTGCAACCGCTAAAAAAATTAAAACAAAAGTACGTATAAAGAGTTGATGGATTTTTAACAAAAGATATAACCTTCCCCTCTAATTGACTTAATGTAATTCTTTTCACCTTCAGGGTCAATTTTAGCTTTTAGCCTTTTTACAGCAACATTAACTGTTTTCATTTTTTTATCTAGTGAGTCTTCCCAAACTGAGTTTAATAAATGTTCTCTAGTCATTAAAATATCTCTATTTTTAATAAACTCTAATAATAAATCATGTTCTAAGTGTGTTAATTCTAATTCATTATTATCAATGTAAAATTTTTTATTTGATGATTTGTATGTAATATCTTTTACTTTTAAAATATCAATATCTTTTGATGTTCTTTTTATAACTGCTTTTACTCTTGCTAATAATTCTTTGATATTAAAAGGTTTAGTAATATAATCATCAGCATGTGACTCAAAGCCTTCTAAAATATCTTCGTCTTTATCTTTTGCAGTTACGTAAATAACTGGATTAGCATAACCCTTGGCTTTTATTTCATCAACAAAGGCTGTTCCCTCAGAACCTGGTAAGTTTCTATCCATTAAGATTAAATCAATTTCTTCTTCATCTAATACTTTTTCTAGATTCTTATCAACATTTAAAAAACCAATTGTTTCGTAACCATCTTTTTGTAAAGTGTATTCTAATAATTCTAATATATCTTCTTCATCTTCAACGATAAGGATAAGTTTATTTTCCATTTTTAACTCTTTTATTAATTATTGATTGTTTCTTTTTTCACACTACTTGAATCAGCTGTTCCAGGGGAGAATTTTATTGCTAAAATTCTAAAAATAAAGAATACGAAAATTACTATCAGTAAAAAACTAATATCAAAATAGTCTTTATTTAAATTTGTTGATAGTATTATAACATCACGAATTAAAAAAATAATAAAAATGTCTATTACGAATCGTAGTCTTAGTTTTTCTTTTTTTATAAAGTCAGAAATCATTTTAACAACTTCCATTACAACAATGAATTCAAGCATTAAAATGATTGCTTTGTAGAAGTCTAATCCAAC
>DKNG01000114.1:10231-11212 GCA_002470185.1 Arcobacter sp. UBA7394
TAGTTCTTTATTTTGATTAAGGCGTTTTTCATATACTAAAAGCAATCCTTTAAGATTGCTCTATATCTCCTCCAATTTCAGCAAATAAAAGTAGACTTGCGATTGAAGCTGCTCTATCAGCAGTTTTTTCTAATTTTCTTAAGGCACTTAAAATATCAAAGTACTCTTTTGATAATTCAATATTTTTTGAAATTAGTTTTAAAACATTTTTTTCAATCATTGCATATAAATCGTCTGTTTTACTCTCTTCAACTATTACTCTTTGATATTTCTCTTCAATATGTTTAGATGTTGGTTCTTGAATCATAGAAACAGTTGTTTTTAAAGCTAAAATTGTAGCTTTATGTAATGGTACTGCATACTCTAAAATCGTTTTAGTATTTAAATCTTCACTATATGCTTTTCTAAAAATTTTTGCAAAACTTTTAGTATTTGCACCAGCTCTTACTAATTCATTTGTGATTTTTAAATATGCAACTAATTCTCTTAAGTCTTTTGCTTCTGGTGAATATAAAGCTAAAGTAGTAACAAGTAGTTTATCAATATCATTACATTTATTTGAAATCTTTTTAACTGATAAATCAATTTCTTTTAAAATAGATAAATCTTCTTCTTTCAGTGCTTTTAATGATAACTCAAGGGCATCAATTACTGCATTCCCAATATCAAGAATTTCATCTTCAATTTTTTGTTTTTTTGCTTCGTAAGTTTTTAACATTATCCAAACCTTCCTGTAATATAGTCTTCTGTTTTTTTGTTATTAGGATTAACAAAAATTGTTTCTGTTTCATCATATTCGATTAGTTTTCCTAAGTGGAAAAATGCTGTATAATCAGCAACTCTTGCAGCTTGTTGCATATTATGAGTTACAGTAATAATCGTATAATCTTTTTTAAGCTCTAACATTAATGCTTCAATTTTTTCAGTAGAAATAGGATCTAATGCTGATGTTGGTTCATCCATTAAAATTACTTCTGGTTT
>DKNG01000084.1:0-14627 GCA_002470185.1 Arcobacter sp. UBA7394
AACTACTCACAAGTAAGAGATTTATTTAATTTAATGAGTGATTATCAAAAAGAGCAGTTATTTAATAATATTGCTGAATCAATGGGTGGAGTACCAAATGAGATTATTCAAAGACAATTAGCTCATTTTGAAAAAGTATCTGTTGATTATTCAAATGGAGTTAAAAAAGCTTTAGATAAGTAAAGGATAAATTATGATTTCAATTACACAAGATGAAGAAAAAAGATATGAGCAATTACAATTAATGGCACTTGATTTTGCAAGAGTTGGAAATGTAATTGAATTATCACGAATGATAGAAGCTGGATTGAGTATTGATTTATGTGATAACAAAGGTAATAGCTTAATAATGTTAGCTTCATATCATAACCAAGAAGAAATGGTCTCTTTTTTAATAAAAAATGGTGCCTTAGTAGATAAAAAAAATGATAGAGGACAGACACCCTTAGCTGGTGTTTGTTTTAAAGGATATTTGAATATTGTAAAACTATTAGTTGAAAATGGTGCAAATAAATATGAAGATAATGGCTTAGGAGCTACTCCTGTAACTTTTGCTTCTTTATTTGGTCATGAAGATATTGTTTTATATCTTACAAAGAAAAAACCAAAAAAGATTTATTCTTTTTTATCTTCAATAATTTTATTTATAAAATCTCTAAAATCAGATAAATAAATATATTAAATTATATACAAAAACTAAGCTTTTAGCTTAGATTTTTTGGTTAAAGTATAAATATAATAGTTTAAAAATTCATTTTGTATTATTTTTTAATAAAAAAACAAATATAATGTAAATACATAATTTATATAGGCTTTAATGTGATTCTAAATAAAGAGGTTTCTTGGTATCTTGCCTTATTATTAATGATACCTTTAATAATAATTATTTTTAAAATAGTTGATTACGCTACATATTATACTATTGGTGTTACAGGTACATTAATACTTACTTGTTACTCACTATTCTTTTATATGCGTAGAAACTATAAATTTTTTTATAAAACAATAATACTATTTTATATATGTTCAATCTTGGGGGCTTTTTTAATTGGTTACCTAAACGCGACATGGCCAGTATTTTTGATGATTGTTTTCCTTTGGATTATATTGTCTATAACTTCAAAACTCAATTCAAGAGGTTATGAGATAAATGAAAAAATTCATTTTGAAGAACAAAATATAAAAGGACTTAAAAAGATTTTTGCAGTGCCTACTCGAATAAATGAAAATAAATTACTTATTATTGATTTATTAATTGAGTTGGTTTTCATTGTACTTTGTTTATATTTATATAATCTATTTAGATAAAAAGGTTTTTTATGAAAAAATTAGAGTTTAAATCGAAGATTTTAGATGATGAACTAAAAAGCGAAATATATTTAGCTTTGGATAAAAACTTTTTTTATAATAATCGAATTATAAATGATAAAAACAATGAGCAAAAAAGAATTGTAGTAAAAGCAGAACCTCACAAATGTGTTAATTTCTCGGAAGATGAAGTAAGGCCTGAAATCGATCATCTTAGTAATGTTTTATTTCATGGAATTGGAATAGATAATGATCTTATAATTCAAGAAGAAGAGTATTTACTTTTGGATGAAGAAGATTCAAAATCTTTAGAAAAATTCTTAAAAAAAGCTGCTAAGTATTTAAATAATAAATATATAAATCATAAGTTTGATAATGAATATACATTTGATAGTTATCATAAAGAAAAACATAAAGAAAAGAGATTCTTTTTAAAAAAACTAAAAGAAAATTCTTGGCTAAGTGAACTTATATTTACTGATAAAGATGAAGGTCATTTATGTTTAACAGAAGTTTTTAAAGTTTCAAAAGATGATAAATCTTTTCTTTATTTTTCATATGGAACATCTAGTGATTATGAGTATATAGTTAAGTATGATGATGATATAAAAGAAGAAGTCGAATCAATGTTTTATGAAAAAGACGAAAATGTTAATATTTATTTGATTCCTATTGCTTTTGCTTTAATAATAATTGCCATATTAACTTACTATTTATTTATAAACTAAATAATAATTTATTAACCAAACTTTTGCTATTTTATTATTTATATAAGTAATAAAAGGAAAATAGTTTGAATAATTTTATAAATAATTTCGAGTTTGCAGGACATACTTACTTTTATTACGATCTAAATAAAGTTTTTGATACCTATCCTGCTTTAAAAAAACTCCCTATTACTTTAAAATTACTATTAGAATCTAATCTTAGAAATGCAAAAGATTCTGAGTTTAACACTATCATTGATACATTTATTTCGAGAAATAATTATAGACAAATAGACTTCTATTCATCAAGAGTAATAATGAATGATTTTTGTGGAATTCCAGCGCTTGTTGATTTAGCTTCAATGAGACAATGGGCAAAAAACAGTAATGAAGATGTAGAAAAAATAAATCCTCAATTAATGCTTGACTTAGTTATTGATAACTCTTTTGATACTTCTGAAAAAGAGATAAATCGTAATGCTCAAAGATATAAGTTTGTTAAGTGGGCTCAAAATACTTTTAAGAATATTTCAGTTATCCCTCCATCTTCTACTATTTTTAATCAAGTAAATTTAGAATATTTATCTACAATGATTAGTGCAAAAAATATTGATAATAAAATATATCTTTTCCCTGAATCAATTGTAGGAACTGATTCTCATTCTAGTATGATTAATGCTTTAGGAGTATTAGGTTTTAAAGTTGATAATATTGAAGTTGAATCTACAATTTTAGGATCAAATATTACTTTTGACCTACCAGAAGTTTTAGGAATTAATATTAGTGGTTCTCTGGTTCAAGGTGTTAGTGTAAATGACATTTCACTAGGGTTAAGTAACTTACTAAAAGGTTTAGATCTAACAAATAAGTTTATTGAATTTTATGGGGATGCTTTACGAAATATATCTATAGAAGATAGAGCTATTTTATCCCAGGTAGTAAAAGAGAATAAAGCTCGATGTGCTTATTTTATAATAGATGAAAACACGATCTCTTTTGTTGAAAAAACAAGAGGGGTTGATGCAAGTTTAATTAAAACTTATTATGAAAAACAGCGTATTTATAACTCTTCTTATGAACTAGTTTACGATGAAAATATATCTTTTGATTTATCACAAGTACGACCTATTATCTCAGGACCTAAAAGAGTTGAAGATAAAACTTCTATTTGTAATATAACTTCTAAACTAGACTCTTTTAAAAATGGAAATTTTGTAAAAGATAATGATATCGTTTTATCTTCTATTTCTTTCAATAAGAATAATTCAGACTTAACTTTATTGGTGCAAGCAGGATTAATAGCTAAAAAGGCTGTTATTTTAGGTATGTCTATTAATTCTAATATTAAAAAAGTATTATCTCTTCAATCATCTTTTCATAAAATGTATTTAGAAAAGTTAGATTTATTGCAGTATTTTGAAAAATTAGGTTTTCAGATCACTTTTGAAAATAATAGAGAAGATGAATTAATAGAACGAGTATCTTTAGATATAGAAAAATTTAATCTTAATGTCTCTTCTTTAAATTTTGGAAATGATGATTTTTCTTCAACAAAATATAAACAAATTAAATCTAACTGGACATTATCACCAGCTTTGATTATTGCTTTTTCTTTACGAGGTAATTTAAATATTGACATCACAAAAGAAGCTATTTGGGCTGATATATATTTAAGTGATATTTGGCCAAGTATTGTTGAGGTAAATGATCAATTAGAAAAATTAGATTCTTCAGTTTATGCAGACCTTTATAAAAATATTTTTGATGGTAATGAATACTGGCAAAATATTCAATATAATGAGTCCAATACATATCAGTGGGATGAAGATTCAACTTATATCCAAGGCTCAAAATTTTTTACTAAGATTGAGTCTAACTCAATTAATATAGAAAATGCAAAGATATTAGCAATTTTGGATGATTCTATTTCTACTGAGTATTTATCACCTCTTGGTCAAATTCCTTCATACTCCCCAGCTGCTGTTTATTTAGAATCAAAAGGTCTAAAGCCAGATGGCTTTAATACTTTTGCCAATAGGCGAGGAAATGCAGAAATTATTGAGAGAGGAACGCTGTCTAATATAAAACTGCGAAATAAAATGGTTCTACCAAAAGAGGGTGGATATACTAAAGATTTTGAAACAGGAGAACTTTTATCAATTTTTGAATTTGCTCAAAATATGAAAGCTGAAAATCGAGCTTTAGTATTATTTGCTGGAGAAAATTATGGAATAGGTGAATCAAAAGATTGGGCAGCAAAAGGAACTAAACTTCTAGGTGTAAATGCTGTTATTGCAAAATCTTTTGATCCTATTCATAAATTAAATTTAATTAAAATGGGAATATTACCTTTAGAGTTTATTGATGATGATATTAATACTTTAAGTCTAAAAGGAAATGAATTTATTTCTATTCGCTCAAATACGATCATTACTAATGCAAAAATAAATTTAGAGATACAAAGAGAAAGTGAAATAATTACAATTACTCTTCAATCAACTCTTGACTCTAATGAAGAAATTACATATTATAAAAATGGTGGGGTTTTATCTTATCTTTTAAAAAACATCTTAACAAAAGAGTAAAAAACTCTTTTGTTATTGAGAGTTACTATTTGAGATTGGAATAGTTATTTTAAATTCCATACCTTTATATTCTTCATTATTAATTTTCTCTTCAATATTGTAAGCATCAATTGCACCCTTTAATCGCTCTTCGACAATTTGTTTAGACATATACAAACCAATACCAGTTCCTTGACTTTGGTGTTTAGTCGTGAAATAAGGTTCGAATACTTTCTCCAAAATATTCTCAGGAATCCCACCTGCAACATCTCTTACTAAAATTACAACATTATTCATATATCTCTTAGTATATATTTTTAAGTATTGTACTTCTTGGTGCTTATTATCATAGGCATCTTTTGTATTATTTATTAAGTTTAATAATATTTGAATAAGTTCATTTTTTATTCCATAAATTTCATAATTATTCTCTATATCAATATCAATTTTTATATCAGAATTTTTTAGAGTTGCTTTTGAAAGTTGAGTAGTTTTATCTACTATTTCACTAACAAAAAAGTACTCTTTGTTTTTACTGTTTTTGAAATAGTTAGAAAAGTCTTCAATTGTTTCAGATAAATAATTTGTAGATTTTAATATACCATCTGCAAACTCGCTAAAGTCTTCGTCATTAAGTATTCCAAACTCTTTTTTCAATTTTAGTCCAGTTGCTGAAGACGTAATAACTGATAATGGTTGTCTCCATTGATGGGCAATATTCCTTAGCATTTCTCCCATTGAAGCCATTTTTGACTGCTGGAACATTATCTGATCTTTTTCTCTTAATAATTGCTCTTGTTCTTTAAGTTTTGTAAAGTCTGTAAATACTGCTATATAATTTACAGCTTGATGTGATTCATCATAAACAGTATTAATAGTAAGCCATTGAGGAAAAATTTTACCTGACTTTGTTCTATTAATAATCTCACCTTCCCATAAACCTTTTGTGGCTAAGGTTTCCCATAATCTTTTATAAAATTTTATTGAATGGGTATTAGATTTTAGTAAGTTTGAATTTTTATTAAGTACTTCTTTTTCCTCATAGCCTGTAATTTGTTCAAAGGCTTTATTTACGGATAAAATTTTCCCATTCAAATCTGTAATAAAAATACCTTCTTTAGTATTTTGATAAATTGTATGTGCTTGTTTTAATTTTTTTTCTGCTTGTTTTCTTTTTGTAATATCAAATACTAATGAATATAAAATTTTCTTGTTTTTAAATTTAATGGGTCCTGCATAAACTTCAACATCAATAACTTTCCCTGATTTAATTTTATGTTTAAAGTTAAAACAATCTCGCTCTTCATTTTTAGCTAATGCCATCTCTTTTTTTAACTCTTCAGAAGATAGTGTATTGATTTGAGTTATATCTAGTTTTTTTATTTCACTATGTGTATAACCATAAAATTTTTGAGCTGCTTTGTTTGCTTTTATAATATCTCCACTATCTGGACATACTAATAAAACTGGAATCTTATTTGCTTGGAAAAGTTTTTTATATCTTTTTTTACTCTCTTTTATTTCATTTTTATAATCTATTTCTTTTGTTATATCTCTTGAAATTCCAAGTATCCCATATAATTCATTGTTTTTATTTATTAAAGGAGATTTTTGTGTTAGTAATAATGCTTTGTCTAAATTAGGATAATCTACCCATTCTTTATTTGTATTAGATACTTTTTCTTCTAATATAATTTCATCCATTTTTCTGAATTTATTTGCATATTTCTTAGGAAATAATTCATAATCATTTTTCCCAATAATTTCTTCTTTATTTAATCCTACAAAATTACAGAAGGCTTCATTACATCCTATGTAATTAAAGTCTAAATCTTTATAGAAAATTAAATCTATTGCGCTGTCTAAAATATTTTCAGTTTTTTCTTCTTGTTCTTGAAGAATAATACTTGAATCATATTTGCAGATACCAATTATTTTATTGTTATATCTGATATATGTATCATTCCAAGTTTGGTAGTTACCTAAGGCATCTTTTATTCTAAAATTTATTTGATTTTGTTTTTCATTAGGAGTAGTTAACTTATTATATAATTTTTTTTGATCGTTTTTATGTAGTAATTTTGAAAAGTCATCAAAATTATTTAAATTAATTTTTTGTTTATAATTTAATATTGTATGAATATCTCTGTGCCAGTTAATAGTTTGATCTTCCACGTTTATTTCATAAACTAGATCACTTGAAGTCTTCATAAAAAAATCTAATAAGTTATTGTCCACTTTTTCCCTTAATATTATTTCCTATTGTAAATAATACAATAATAAAGTATATATTGCAAGATAAAGACGATTAATAATTATTGTTGTGAATTAAAAAGTTTTGTATATCATAGTTATTAATATAATAGTATTTAATAAAAGAATGTATTTTTTATATGAGTTTGAATGAACATTATTTTTTACTTTTATTCCAAAGTAAACTCCAATTAATGAAGCAATTCCTACTGTGGCACCTTCAATATACATCATATGTCCATTTAAAGATAAGGAAGTAAATCCTGCAATTGATGAGAACATTACAAAAAATAGTCCTAAAGCAGTAGCTGCTTTAAGATCATATCTCATAAATCCTAGTAGAATTGGTGTTAAGATTATAGAGCCACCAACTCCAATACTCATTGCAATCATACCTGTAAAAAATCCAATAATAAAAAGAATAAATTTATTATGACTTTTTGTTGGTTCATCATTTTGTGCAGGTGAAATGAAGATTTTTACAATAGCATATACTAAAATAGCTATAAAAATATATTGTAGTGTTTCATTAGATACATTAGAAACAATAAATCCACTTTGTAAACCACCAACAAAACCACCAATTCCAATAATTAATCCATCTTTTATTACATTGGTAACTTTTCTTGAGTTAAGGAAAGAGCCATAAACAGATGAGAATACCATCTGCATAATAGAAATAGCAACGGCTTGTTTCATTACAAAACCAGCAAGCAATAACATTGGAACAAGAATCATTCCTCCTCCAATGCCAAAAAAACCTGATAAAAAACCAGTAATAATTCCAAATGCTGCTAGTTCAAAAATCAAAACTATCTCTTTTTAATAGAATTCATTGCATTAATAAATTTATTGTAATCTTCTTCAAGTTTTTTATCTTTGTCACTTACATCAATTCCATCTTCTTCTTTTAGAGCAATTTCTAAAACATGAATTCTTTCAATTAAGTATTTGAACATCTCTTTATTAATATCTGGTAAATCATCATGTGCAAGTTTACAATCTTTATTATCTCTTTTAATAATTTTTGCAGGAACTCCAACTGCTGTAGAGTTTTTTGGAACATCACAAACTACAACTGAGTTAGCACCAACTTTAGAGTTTTTACCAATTGTAATATTTCCTAAAACTTTTGCCCCACTACCAATAACTGCATTTGCTCTAACTGTTGGATGACGTTTACCTTTATCAAGACTAACTCCACCAAGAGTTACGTTTTGATAGATTAATACATCTTCATCAATAATTGCAGTTGCACCAATTACAACCCCAATAGCATGATCAATAAATACTCTTCTTCCAATAGTTGCAGCTGGATGAATATCAGTTTTTGTAAATAGTGAACCAATACCCACATATGCTCTTGATAGTTTTACCCAACCTTTATTATAAAGTCTATTTGAAATCCTATGATTTATTATTGCCCACACACCTGGGTAGTTAAAAAATAGTTCAAAATTTGAATCTAAAGCAGGGTCATTTAACCTAGGAACTGAAAAATCTTCTTTGATTTGTTTCCAAAGACCAATCTCATTTTGTGCTTTTAAAATTTTATCTTTTAGTTCTTGATTTACATCTTTTACTTTATCACTACTCATTGTAACTCCATATAGTTTTTAGATAACTATTTTCATTTAAATATTTTTTTAATATCTTATACGTATTAGTATCTAAATTTTCTTTTAATTTATCTTTAATTTCTCTAGTATCGTAATCAATATCATCAAGAATATCGATTATTGTTTGTGATTCTAAAATCTTTTCTAAAATTACTTCATTATCTTTGAATACAATATTTACTTCTGTTGGATGAGAGAATAAATTGTGTTTCATTCCTAATGTATCTTGATAAGCTCCCACATTAAAAAATCCTAGAAAGTACTCTTCTTTATTTAGATTTATATCATGTAAATATAAAGGCTTTTTAGAACTAAATGGTAATTCTCCATCACTATCACATGTAATATCCCATAATGAGGCAGATCTTGTTGGTTTTTTATCAAGATGTGTCAAAGGCATTACTGGAAATTCTTGGTCTATTCCCCAATAATCAGGAAGTGATTGGAACATAGAAAAGTTTAATAAATACTTCTCTTGAATATTTTCATCAAGTTTTTTTAACTCTTCATAATCTTCAACTTCTAATTGAGAAATTGCTTTTTTTATAATTTGGTGAGTTAAAATTTCCGCATTTGATCTATCTTGTAAATCAATATAACCTAAATCAAATAAAGTTAATAATGATTCCATATGATCAATTGCATCATGCATATATTCATAAGATGTTCTTTTTGTCATATCTGTAAATAGAGCATTTAACTCTTCAATTAAAGGTGGATTTTTTTCTTTTAAATTTAGGTGTTCTAAATCATATTCTGATGAAAACAGCTCTAACACTGGTGTGATTAATACAGTTGAAGCCGCAGAAATATATCTACCAGATTCTGTAAATATATTAGGCTCTTCCACACCTTTTTGTTTTGCAATATCTTTTAATGTAAAAATTACATCACTTGCAAACTCTCTTAATGAATAGAATCTACTTCTTTCATATGCTGAGTATTCAACAGCTAAACCTCCACCAATATTAATTGCATTTAAACTTGTAGCACCCAAATTTTTCAGCTCAGCATAAATATGACCAGATTCTCTTAATGCTTTTTTCAAAGGTTTAATAGAATTCATCGCAGAACCAATATGAAAGTGAATCATAGTAAGATATTCAACCATATTATTCTCTTCTATTAATTCATAAGCTTCAATAATTTCTGTAGATGTAAGACCAAATTTAGAGTTAATACCTCCACTTTTAGCCCAAATACCACTTCCTCCACTATGTAGTCTTACTCTAAGACCAATATTTGGACAAGGAAGATTTGTCTCTTCTGCAACTGCAATAATTGTTTGAAGTTCATTTAATCCCTCAATAATAAGAGTAATATCATGTCCTTTACTCTTTGCAATAAATCCAAGATGAACCATCTCTTTATCTTTAAATCCATTTACTGTAATAGGAGCATTTTTATTATTGTAAGTCATTGCAATAACTAGTTCAGCCTTACTTCCAGCTTCTAATCCATAATTGAATTTCTTTCCAGATGAAAGTAGGGGTTGTATAAAGTTTGGTAGTTGATTTACTTTCAAAGGAAAAACTGCATTGAAGTTTCCTTTGTAATCATACTCTTTAATACTATTATTAAAAGTATCAAATAAAGTGGTGATTTGTTTATTAGTAATATGAGGAAATCTTAAAAGTAGTGGACCTTTAAAATCCTGTTCTCTTATCTCTTTTACTATAGAAATAAGTGATGGTTTTGAAGCAAAATTTACTTTTGCTAAACCATCTTCAATGATAAAATTATCATCGCTCCAAATATCAATGCCGTAATTATTCAATACTAGAAATCCTCAATCTTTATAGTTGCTTCTTCTCTTGTTTCTATGTTTTTAACATAGATTGTTCCTTCTGCTAATTCTTTTTCACCAATTAAAGCAACAATACTTGCTTCTGCTTTTTCTGCTAATTTAAAGTGTTTTCCAAATCCTCTTGGAGTATATTCAATAAAAGTTTTTGTAGTTTTTCTTTTTGCATTTGCAGCTTTTAATACAGCATTTAGACAAGATTCATCTAAAGCTCCAACATAAACTGTTTCTTCTTTTTGTGATTCTTTAACTTTAATTAACTCTAATAATCTTTCAATTCCACAAGCAAATCCAAAGCCAGGAGTTTCTCTTCCACCTAAAAACTCAACTAATCTATCATATCTTCCACCAGCAGCAATTGTACTTTGTGCTCCAATTTCATTAGAAATAAATTCAAATGCAGTTTTTGAGTAATAATCTAATCCTCTAACCATAGTTTTATTTACTACATAAGGAACATCGTTGTATTCTAAAATCTCTTTTAGTTTATTGAATTCTTCATCACATTGTGCAGATAAATTATCAGTAATCATAGGAGCATCTTTTGTTAGTTCATTACACTTTTCAACTTTACAATCTAATACTCTAATTGGATTTGTTTCGATTCTTTTTTGACAATCAGGACATAGTTCTTCTTTAAAAGAGTTCAGGTGATTAATTAATTTTTCTCTATATTGAGGCATACACGTGTGATCCCCAAGAGAGTTGATTTCTAATGTAAAATCAATTTCAAAGTAATCTAAAATATCTTTAATCATCATAATTACATTTGCATCTTCATAAACAGAAGCTTGTCCAAATACTTCACAACCAAATTGGTGGAATTGTCTTAATCTACCTTTTTGAGGTCTTTCATATCTAAACATTGGGCCATGGTAATACCATCTAAAAGTCCCACCTGCACGATCAAGTTTTTTTTCAACAAAGTGTCTAACAACACCAGCCGTTCCCTCAGGTCTTAAACAAACTTCATTTTCACCTTTGTCAGTGAAATTATACATCTCTTTGTTTACAATATCTGAACTCTCACCAACTGATCTTTTAAATAAAGCAGTCTCTTCTAAAATAGGTGTTTCCATATAAGAAAAACCATATCTTTTTGCAATTGCAGAAGCATTCTCTACAAAATATGTAAATAATTTACTATCATCATTTACAACATCTTTCATACCTCTTAAGCTTTGAATTGTTTTTACATTACCCTTACTTGCCATTTAAAAAATCCTCTATTTCTTTTTCTATTTCTTCTATTTTTAAACTTGCATCAACAAATAAATGATTGATTCCAAGTTTGATTATTGTCTCTTTCATTCTATTTTGAATGTTCATTAGATATTCAATTCCACGTAATTCAATTGCATCATTCTCTTTTTGAGATAGCCTATATTTTAACTCTTCTGCTGATAATTCAAGTAAAATAGCATGAGTTGGTAATACATTATTTGTAGCTAAAAGATTTAATTCAATCATTTTTTCTAACTCAAAAATTGAAGCATAAGCAATTCCTGAAACCATTGATCTATCCGAAATAACCATTTTGTCTTCATTAGATATTACAACTTCTTCAATATGCTCAGCTCTATCTGCTAAGAATAAAAACATCTCTGCAATACCAGATTTTGCTTCACCATTTAAAGCCATGGCTCTTAGTTTTACACCAATTTCCGTGCCACCTGGCTCTTTAGTAAAGATCGCATCTGAGTATTTTTTTTGAAGTAAGTCTAATTGAGTTGACTTTCCTGCTGTATCAATACCTTCAATTACTACATACATTCTAAAACTTCCTTTGGAATAAGATGTTGGAATTTACCATCAAATCTGATAATTTCTCTTACAATTGTTGATGAAACAAAAGCATTCTCTAATGTTGGCATTAGATATAAGGTCTCTAATTTATCGTTAATTGAAGAGTTTGCATATCCCATTTGTAATTCATATTCGAAATCAGAAACGGCTCTTAATCCTCTAATAATTGTATTAACACCTTGTTCTGTGGCAAAGTCTACAAGTAGAGTATCAAAGCCTTCAACTCTTACATTTTTTAAATGACTTGTTGCAGCTTTAGCGAACTTTACTCTATCTTCTGGAGAGAACATAGGTCCTTTTCTTTCACTTTTTGCTACGGCAATTATTACTTCGTCGAATATATTCGCAGCTCGACTAATAATATCTAGATGTCCATTTGTAATTGGATCAAAAGTTCCACTATAAATAGCTTTTCTGTATGAGGCTTTATCAGCATCTTGTATGTTTCTAGGCATTTTTTATTCCCATCTTTTATATAAATTGTGTTTGATTTTTAATAGGTCAAACCATTTTCCAATTAGAAAGTTTTCCATATCTTCTAGACTTTGTTGACCAGAATAATATCCTAAAACAGGTGGCGCAATAGTTACACCAAGTTTTGAAAGTTTAAGCATATTTTCTAGAGCAATAGAACTTAAAGGCAATTCTCTTGGACAAAGAATAATCTCTCTATTTTCTTTTAGCATTACTGTAAATGCACGAGTGATTAGTGAATCTGATATTCCAACAGAACATTTTGCAAGAGTGTTCATTGAACAAGGTAATACAATCATTTTATCAATAGGGAAAGACCCTGACGCAATAGGTGCTGCAATATTTGAGTCTTTTAAAATAGTTATATTTTTTTTATCTTGGAATTGCTTTTTTACAGAAATCCCACTTTCTAGTTTTAATGCAGTTTTAGCACTATTTGAAATAACTAAATAAACTTCAATATCTTCTGGAATTTTTTTTACAAAATTTAGTCCCAGATTAGCTCCACTTGCCCCTGATATAGCAACTGTAATTTTCAAAAAGAACCCTTTCTAATGTTTTATAAGTAAAAAGATAATAGCTAAAAATTGCTTTGAATTCAAACTGTATAAGCTTATGTGTAAAGACATAACTAGTAAATTCACTATTTACACATGTTTTTAATTGTTAATTAAGAATAAATTAAGTTATTTTTCATTAACATTTTGTATAAACTTTAAATGTAGTTAAATAAACATTATGTTTTCATATATTTAAAGTACTATACTCTATGTTAAAGGTTATTATATGGGAAAGATTTTTACATATGTCAGAGTTAACAAGAATAATGAAAAATATACAGATAGTCAAAAGGATAGTTTAGATTCTTATGTTAAAAAACATAATATTGATATTTTAGAAAATATTGAGATTGAAATAAACACACCAAGTGATGAAAAAAATATTTTAGAATTACTTAAAAACTGTGAGAAGAATTCAACAATTATTGTTGCTGATTTGAATGTTTTTGGTAGAACTATTGAAACAATTTTAGAGATTGTAAGATTTTTACTTTCTAATAAAATTAGAATCTTAGTATCTAATCAGAACCTTGATTTAGTGGATGATAAAGATATGTTGACACAAATGATTTTAGGTGTAATTTCTATGACTATTGACCTTGAAAAAGATCTTATGAGTCTAAGAACTAAAGAAGCATTAACTGCAAAAAAACTAAGTGGGGCTAGTTTAGGAAAACCTAAAGGAACTATACAAAAATCTAAATTTGATAAACAAAGAGACAAAATTGAAGAGTTACTTTCAGTTGGTTTATCTGTTAGAAAAATAGCAAAACTTCTTGGATACAATAACCACATAGGCTTAAATAATTATGTTAAAAAAAGGAACATAAGAGAAAATTTGCCTAATACCCTTGATATAGCAAGCTAATTGCTATATTAAGGTTTACTTTTATTTACAAACTATTTACTTTATATTTAAATATACTTTGTAAGATTGAATTATAAAAAATATAAGGATTCAATATGCTACTTAGTAAAACTTCATTTTTCATTTCCACTTTTTCTATTTTAGCTTTAGCTAATACAAATCAAACATATACAGTTGTGGATACTTCACAAAAGAGTTTTTTTAATGATAAAACTTTTATCCAAAACCCAAAAAGCAATGAAGCTTATTATGGACAAGATGCTAACTATATTGGTAATAAAGCAATATATAAAGATAATAAAAATAGTACTATAACTGATATACAAACTGGTTTAATTTGGCAAAAAACTTATACAGAAAAACTCTCTTTTAAAGATGCAGTTAAATATGCAAAAGAGGCTAGAATAGGTGGCTATGATGATTGGAGAATACCAACAATTAAAGAATTATATTCATTAATTGACTTTAACGGTAAAACTGGTACATCAAGAAATAAAAATAGTGTAGTACCAAGTGATGCAAAACCATATATAAATACAGATTATTTTGATTTTGAGTACTCAAGTGATAGTAGATATATTGATGTTCAATTTTGGACTAGTACTGATTATACAAGTACAACAATGAATGGCAATAAGACTTTTTTTGGTGTTAATTTTGCTGA
>DKNG01000084.1:14723-16887 GCA_002470185.1 Arcobacter sp. UBA7394
AGTATGGAAAGAATAAGTTTATTGATAAGAACAATGGTACTATTTATGATGAAGCTACAACTCTTACTTGGACAAAAAATGATAGTGGACCTTATAATTGGAAAGACTCTTTATCTTATTGTGAAAACTTAAATACTGCTGGAATTAGTAACTGGCGATTACCTAATGCAAAAGAGTTACAAAGTATTGTTGATTACTCAAAATCTCCTAATGCAACGTCAAGTGCAAGTATCAATGATATCTTTGAAAGTTCAAAAATAAAAAATGAAAATAACAGTATTGACTATGCATATTATTGGTCGAGCACTACACATTTAGATGGAAAAGATTTAGGTTCAAATGCTGTTTATTTATCTTTTGGTAGAGCTTTAGGTTATATGAATGATAGAAGATTAAATATTAAATCATTAGTTGATGTTCATGGTTCTGGTGCACAAAGAAGTGATCCAAAAAGTGGAAGTAAAATGAAGTTTTCTAAAGGACGTGGACCTCAAGGTGATGTAGTTAGAATTTATAATTTTGCTAGATGTGTAAGTGATAATTATACTAAAGTTAATACAAAACGTACATTTGTAAAAGCATTAAATGAAAATGTGCCTATTATCAGAGGTGATGCTAATATAAAAGTAATTAAACTTTTTGATAAAAATAATGATAGTAAAATTTCTTATAAAGAAGCTCCAAAAAGAATGCAAATAAATTTTTCTAGACATGATTTAAATGATGATGGTTTTATTGATTCAAATGAAGCAAGAACTTTGCCTAGAAAAAAGTAAAAGATAATTGTTTACTTTCATTTACTTTATATTTATTTTGAGTTTAGAATAAAATAATAAAATTAGAATAACAACACAAAGGATTTTTATGATAGAAATTTTAATGATTGAGGATGATCCTGAATTCTCTTTATTTTTAGGAGAATACTTAGAAAAGTATAATATTAAAATTACAAACTATGAAGATCCTTATTTGGGTTTAAGTGCTGGTATTCCTAATTATGATTTATTGATTTTAGATTTAACTCTTCCTGGAATGGATGGATTAGATGTATGTAAAGAGATCTCTTCAAAATATGATATTCCTATTATAATTTCAAGTGCAAGATCTGATGTAAGTGATAAGATTATGGGTTTACAAATTGGAGCTGATTATTATCTGCCAAAACCTTATGATCCAAAAGAGATGTATGCTGTTATTCAAAGTCTGTTAAGACGAAGTAAAAAAATAAATAAAGAAGAAAATACTAACAGTGATTTTGTTTTTGATAAAACAAAACATAAGATATTTTTCAAAAAAGAAGAGTTAGTTTTAACACAAGCTGAATATGAAGTAATGATAGTTTTATTAGAAAATAAAAATGCAATAGTATCAAGAGAACAAATTGTAAATTCTAGTACAAGTTTAAGTGATAGTTATAGTAAAAGTCTAAATGTAATTATTGGAAGATTAAGAAGTAAACTTGAAGATAGTTCAAAAAATCCAAAACATTTACATTCCATTAGAGGTCTAGGTTATAAATTATCACAATGAATTTAAACTCAATAACAACAAAAATATCTTTAATTTTTTTAATTGCTATTTCAATATTGATAGCTCTTTTTTTATTTTATTTGGATTATGATAAAAAACAAGTACATAAACCAATTATAAATTACCATGATGAAATTTCAAAATATTTAAAAGAAAAAAGATTACCTCAAGATGATGTAATTGAATATTTGGAAACTTTATCTTTTGAAGTTTCACGAAGACCTTTTATTGTTATTCCAAAAGGGGAAATAGTTTTTTCTAAAAGAGGTTTTGAAACAATACTTTTTGAAGATGAATATTACATACATGTAATAACTCCTTTTTTTAGAATTTTATTTAAAGATACACATGATTATAAAAAGACAAATTACTTATATGTATTTTTCCCTTTTGTTTTAATTTTATTAATTTTGATTTATATTTGGCTAATCAAAAGTTTACAACCTCTTAAAAAATTAAAAAATGATATTACAGAATTTTCAAAAGGAAATTTACAAATAAATTGTAAAAGTAATAAAAAAGATGAGATTGCAGAAGTGTCAAATGAATTTGATAATGCAGTAAAAAAAATTGATTTACTTTTAAACTCAAGGCAATTATTCTTAAGAACAATTATGCATGAATTAAAAACACC
>DKNG01000080.1 GCA_002470185.1 Arcobacter sp. UBA7394
AAAACAGAAAAAAATGGTAATGAAGAATTATGTTCAAAAGATAAAAGAGTAAATATAAAACTAGATAATTTATGCTTCTCATATAACAAAGAAAAAACTATTCTTCAAGATATATCTTTTGATATTCCGGCAGGGGAAAAAGTAGCGTTAATTGGAGCAAGTGGAAGTGGTAAAACTACCCTAGCCCAACTAATCTCAGGATTTTATTCTAAAAAATCTGGAGATATTATCTACAATGATATAAGTATTGAGAAACTAGATAGACAAAGTCTAAGGGATAATATCTTTTTAGTTTTACAAATGCCAATACTTTTCAATAACTCTCTGAGATTTAATATCACAATGGGAAATGAAAGTATCACAGATACACAAATCCATGAAGCTCTTAAAATTGCTCAATTAGATGATGTGGTGGAGAAAATGACAGAAGGTCTAGACACAATAGTAGGAAGACACGGAGTTCGGCTAAGTGGTGGTCAAAGACAAAGATTATCTATTGCTAGAATGATTATTGCAAATCCTGCTGTAGTTATATTCGATGAGTCAACCTCAGCACTAGATGTACATACAGAAGCCAAACTATTCAATGCACTAATTCCAGTACTTAAAGACAAAACAGTTATTACAATCGCACATAGATTAAGTACAGTAAAAAATGCAAATATGATATATGTATTAGACGATGGTAAAATCGTACAAAGAGGAAAACACGAAGAGTTAGAAGAGGAAGAAGGTCACTATTTACAGTTCGTTAAGAATCAGCTTATCTAATGAAATACGATCTTAGGCTATATTTACACTGCTTAAGTATGATATAATTAGTCTATGAAACTTTCAATAGATAACAATATCATATCAACAATAAATGCTATTCCTAATCCTGTTATTTTGACAGATGGCAAATATTTACAAAGTGCAAATACAGCTTTTCTTGAATTTATAAATAGTGATTCTATTGAGGAATTTAATTTATGTAAAGGAAATCTGTCTGAGATTTTTGTGAAGCATGGCAATTTTTTTGCACCTAGTGATATTGAACCTGATCAGAATTGGGCAGACTTTTTATTTCATAGTGAAGATCTAAAAAGAATTGTTTCTATTTATAATAAAAATGGAGAATTAAGAGATTTCGATATAACCATTAAAAAAATAGAAAATCAAAAAGAGTATCTTATTGTTTTTAATGATATTACAAGTTATATTTTAGAAAAAAATGAATATAAATATTTCGCTTATCATGATCATCTTACTAAAATTTATAATAGGCAAAAATTTGATGAAGAGTTTTTAAAAGCAATGGAAAATAAAAAGCGTTACAAGGATGAACTTGGGATAATGTTAATTGATATTGATTACTTTAAAAAAGTCAATGATACTTATGGACATCTTATTGGAGATTTAGTTCTAGTATTACTAGTAAATCTAATTAAAACAAAACTTCGTATAAATGATATCTTAGCACGATGGGGTGGAGAAGAATTTATTATTCTATTACCAAGGACAAATGCTAAATCTAGTTATAAAAAAGCAGAAGAATTACGTGATTTAGTTGAATCTCACCTTGATAAGAATTTACCACAAATAACAATAAGCATCGGTCTAACAGAAATAAATGATTCAGATAATATAAATAGTAGTATTCAACGAGCTGATGAAGCATTATTTTTAGCAAAAGAAAAACGTAATAATGTAATTATCTTATAAATAACTAACTTTGATATAAATACTGCATTTTGTAACCATTCATTAAGAATCTAAATATATAATAATAACAAAAAAGGTATATTGTGGATTCATCAAGTATAAAAAACTATTTTTTCTTTTTTGCTACTTCTATTATCATCATTGCAGGGGTAAAAGTAGCTAGTGAAATAGTAATAATTTTATTTTTATCTATATTTATATCATCTATATTTTCTACGCTTTTATCATTTCTGAAAAGAAAAGGTATTCCAAAACTATTGTCATATTTTTTCGTTATATCCATATTTGTAGTAATCACTCTATTTATGGCATATATAATAAATATTTCCCTAAAAGACTTTGCTAGTAATCTACCCTCTTATGAGCAGAAACTACAATCATTGATTGTATCTAGTATTAATTTTGTGGAACAGTATGGTTATACTATTGATCAGACGACTATATTAGATGCATTAAATCTTAGTTCGTTTTTTGGGTTTACTACTAATATTATTGGTAGTATTGGTACGTTTTTATCTAAGTTTTTATTGCTTATTATTGGTGTTGCTTTTATTCTTGCAGAATCAAAGTCTTTTGAGACAAAACTAAAAGTAATATTTAAATACAATGCAAAAAAACTAGAACATTTCAATCTGTTCTCACATAATATTCAAAAATATTTTTTAGTGAAATCAACTACAAGTTTCCTAACAGGTCTTATAATAGCTGTGGTATTGATGTTTTTTAATGTAGATTATCCAATACTTTGGGGTGTAATAGCAATGCTGTTCAACTTTATTCCAGTAGTTGGGTCTATTATTGCGGCTATTCCTGCTGTATTATTATCACTTCTAAATGTAGATATGAATACAACACTTATATTGATACTATTTTATGTAATTATAAACATCTCTATTAGTAATATTATAGAGCCAAAACTAATGGGGAAAGAGTTAGGATTATCTCCTCTTGTTATATTCTTCTCACTTATTTTTTGGGGTTGGATTCTAGGAATTGTAGGTATGTTCTTAGCCGTGCCTATTACTATGACTTTAAAAATTGCATTTAATTCAAATAGTGAAACTACATGGATAGCTATATTAATGTCAAATCTATCAGAAAAAGAAAAAAAGAGACAAAAGAAAGATTAAGAATCTTCTTTTTTCTTTTTGCTGTTTTTATCAATATTATCTTGATATTTTTTTTCAGCAAAAACTTTTATTAAAATAAGAATAACTAAAACAGGTATTGCATACCATTCACTCAAAAAGCCATTTGAAGTAAGCTCATCAAAATCGATAATATCACCCATGGAATTTAGATCTTAGTTTTAGATTTTTGTCATAACTTAGAACATCATAATTAAACTCAGCCAAGTCATCATCATACTCAGCAAGCATTTTTGTAGCCCAATTACTAATCTCCACTTTATAAGCATTAGACATGCCTTGTGGTCTAGATGTATTTCTTCTAGTAGTGTTAGAACCAAAAACTGGTCTATTTGATGATATAGTATTATTGTTTACTCTCATTGATGCTCTTTATAATTATATAAATGTATTATATTGAATTTAGTGTTATTCTATGGTTAGACATAAATATGTAAAAATAATTTAGATATAAGTTTAATATGAACTGCTTAACTATTATAATTAATATTGTATAATATCCAGTTACAATTTATTTAAGGACTTTAAAATGAACATAGCGTTTATTATTGAAGACTGGGCTAAAATAGACCCAGTAAATAGTTCTACTTTATCTATTATTAGAGAATGTATGACTAGAGGTTACAAAGTATCAATTTTATATACTAATAACCTGACAGTTAGAAATAACACTGTCCATGGATTTGCAAAAACATTGAAATATGAAGGTAAAATTCCCGATTCGATTACATCTTTTTACAAAAAATGTATCTACGATATTAAATTAACTGCATTACATGCTTTTGATTGTATTATGATTAGAAAAGATCCTCCTATTTCTCCGCTAGTTTTTAACTTTTTAGATTCTGTTAAAAACGAAACTGTTATTATAAATGATGTAGATGGAATAAGAAAAGCAAATAATAAACTATATACGACCACATTTCATGACCCAGGTAATACATATTTACCAAGAACTCATGTATCTGGTAGTAAAAAATATATAAATAAAATAATTGAAGAATCTGATGATGAAAAAATGATTCTTAAACCACTTGACGGATCAGGAGGAAGAGGTGTAATTGTATTAGAAAAAAATGCAACATCAAACCTAAATTCTTTATTAGATTTCTATATTGATGAATCAGGTGATAACTATGTAATCCTTCAAGAATATATAGAAGGTGCTGAAAATGGCGATGTTAGAGTTATGATGTTAAATGGTAAAGCAATTGGTGCATATCATAGAAAACCAGCAGATGGAGAGCATAGAGCAAACATTCAAACTGGTGGAACAGCACATAAATATACATTAACTGAATCACAAAAAAGAATTTGTAGTAAGGTAGGTAAAAAACTACTTGCAGATGGATTATTTTTTGTAGGATTAGATATGATTGGAGATAAGATACTTGAAGTAAATGTATTAAATCCCGGTGGAATTACAAATATTAATAAACTAGCAAAATTAAAACTACAAAAAAATGTTGTTGATTTCATAGAAGAAAAAGTACATGAAAAAGTTGAAAAACGTGCTGAATTAGAATATCTATTAAAAAGATTAAGTGATTTAAGAGAATAAATAAAAAGAGATTTTTTAATCTCTTTTTAGAAATATGTCTATTTTTTATACATACATAAA
>DKNG01000180.1:0-4517 GCA_002470185.1 Arcobacter sp. UBA7394
AGTAAAAACAAATATTGAATTGTTTTCAAGTTTTTTATCAACTTTCTTACAAGATGTTTTATATGCAACTAATTCCTCAATATCTATATTACTACTTTTTAAAATTTCTGTTAAATCTGAAACCGTTTTAGAAGCTCTAATATATAAAACTTTTTTATCTTTTAAAAAAGGTATTAACTCTTGTGCAAAACTATCTCCATGAGAACTTACCCCTGTAAAAACTAAATTTCCATCATATTGTTGAATAATACTAGCAGTTTTAGGTGCAATAGCATAAGATTCAATATTTTTCCAATCTTTATTAAATGAATCTATTGAATAAATAGCATTTTTTGAAGTGAAAATTAAAGCATCATAATTATTAATATTTATTTCACTTGCTAAATATTCAATTCCGAAAACTTCTAGATTTTCAACTCCATCAAATTTTAAATTATTAAGTAAGTATATTTTTTTAGGCATATTTTAACTCTATCTTTTGTGTATAATTTATTGCATCATCTATTTTATGAAAGATTTTAATATTTTCAAAAGTTTTTTTAGTGTCAACTTTTAGAATATGCCTTTTATGAGCATGTTTTAATACCAAAATTGTTTCAATATTTTTTGAACGCATTTTTTCTATTAAATCTTCAATTGTAAAGATTGCAGATAAATCCATAAAGGATACAAGTTTACAATCTAAAATAAGAATTTTATTATCTTTTACTTTCTCCAGTTTACTATCTAATACAGAAGCTGTACCAAAGAACAAAGAACCATCAATTTTAATTACTTCAATATGATTATTTTCAATATCAATATCAAATGAAGTTTTACTTCTATGGGTTTTTATTTTTGTATTTCTTGAAACATGATATACAGCTAATATAGAAGAAATTGTAATTCCAACTCCTACAGCCATAATCAAATCAACAAATATTGTTAAAAGAAATACTGTTACCATAATCAATAAATCTTGTCTTGTTACATTTTTGAGTATCTTCAAAAATCTATAGTCTAATATATCAAAACCAACTTTAATTAAAATACCTGATAAAACTGCTAATGGTATTTTAGAAGCTAAAGGAGCTAAGAATAATACAATAACCAATAAAGTTAATGAATGTACAACTCCAGATAACTTATTTGTACCGCCAGAATTGATATTTATAACAGTACGCATAGTTGCCCCTGCACCTGGTATCGCTCCAAAAAATGAACAAAGAGAATTTCCAACACCTTGTGCAATTAATTCTTTTTTAGGATTATGCTTGGTTTTAGTCATAGAATCAGCTACTAATGATGTTAATAAAGAATCAATAGATCCAAGCAAAGCTAAGGTAATGGCAAATGTAATAATAGAATCTAACTTTAATAAATCAAAAGAAAAAGGAAAAATAATTTCTGGTAAGCCCATAGGTATTTCACCAATTGTATCTATTTCATATCCCATATATATAGTAAAATATGTAACTACAACTAAAGCAATTAATGCAGAAGGTACAATTTTTGTTATAAATTTAGGTGTTAAAAACATAATTGACAATGTAATATATGCAATAATCAAAGAATGATCATCTGCTTGTTTTAATGTTTCTAGTAACTGACTTAAAGTATATATTACTGATCCGTAAGCTTCTACTCCTAAAAAAGGATTAATTTGAAGAATTATTATAATAACTCCAACTCCACTCATAAAACCTGAGATTACGGGATAAGGAATATATTTAATCCATTTACCAATACCAACTATTCCAAAAGAAATTTGGATTAATCCTGATAAAAATATTATTGACATTACGGAAATTAAATCGTTTGGAAAGGCTGCAACAGCTGTTGCAGTTATAACAGTCATGGGACCTGTTGGTCCAGATATTTGAGTGTGAGTACCTCCAAATAGTGAGGCAAAAAAACCTAAAATAATAGCACCATATAAACCTGCAATTGCACCCGCACCACTAGCAACACCAAAGGCAAGAGCTAAGGGTAATGCAACTACTGCTGCTGTTACCCCTGAAAATACATTATTTTTTATGCTATTCAAAATAACTCCTAGGTTTATTTATCCTCGTCTAGATATTCCTCATCACCCATTTTATCATTTTTACCTCTAGCAATTAGATGTATTGGAGTACCTTCAAAATTGAATTTATCTCTTAAGAAGTTAATCAAATATCTTTTGTAAGAGAAGTGAAGTAATCTTGGTTTATTCATAACTAAAGCAATTTTTGGTGGTTTAGTACTAAATTGTGTTGAATAATAAATTCTTAAATAGTTTCCATTAGGACTTGGTAATGCATGTCTAATTACTGCTTGTTCAATTACTCTATTAAGAGCAGATGTTGGAATTCTTTGAGTATAGTTATTGTGAATTTCAATAATCTTCTCTTTTAATCTATCAACAGATCTTCCTGTTTTTGCAGAAATCGCAATAATTGGAGCATAATAAAGGAATCTAAATCTTCTTCTTATTTCTTCTTCAAGTTTTTTGAAGGTATCCATATTCTCATCCCATTTATTAAGAACAATAATAGTACCTAAACCATATTCATCTACTAATCCAGCAATTTTCTCATCTAAATCAGTAAAAGGTTCAGAAGCATCTAATACTACTAAAGCAACATTTGCTTTATCTAACATCTCTTTAGTTCTCATTAATGCAAATTTTTCAATTCCATCAATTCTACCACGTCTTCTTAATCCAGCTGTATCAACAAATGTAACACTTTTATCAGCATATTCATATGTTTCATCAACAGGATCAATTGTAGTACCTGCAATTGGAGAAACTACAGATCTTTCTTTTCCAATAATTGCATTTAATGTAGATGATTTCCCTACATTAACTCTTCCAATGATACCAACTTTAATTTCATTATTGTTTTCATCTTCAATTTCTCCATCTTCTAGTAAATCGTCTAATGAATCATTTTCATTATCTGCTAGTTCTGTTGCAATTTCTGGTTCAATAACTTCAGGAAGGTGTTTGTAAATCCATTCAAATAAGTTTTTTGTTCCTCTATTATGAGAAACCGAAATACCCATAAGATCTTCATCTGAAATTCCAAATTCAAAGAATTCCCATAATCTTTCTAGTTCTTTATCATTATCAATTTTATTTACTACTAAAGCTAATTCTTTACCTAAAGCCTGAAGCTCATAAAATAATTCTTTATCTTTATCATCTGGTATATTTTTACCATCTACCATAAAAAGTATTATATCAGCTTCTTTTGCAGTCTCAATTGCTTTTCTTTTTACATTTGAAAATATTGCATCATTAGTTTCATCAATACCACCAGTATCCAGCATTAATGCTTTTCTATCTAAAACTTCAACTTCATGTTTTCTAATATCTCTAGTTGTTCCTGCTTGTTCTGAAACAATTGCAATTCTTTTTTGTGCAATTCTATTAAAAAGAGAAGATTTTCCTACGTTTGGCTGCCCAATAAGTGCAATTTTCTTTAATTCTTTAGTCATAAATTTTTAAAATCCTAATTATAATTGTATAAAATAAAAAAGGTATTAGCCAATATAACTAATACCTTTTTCACTAATGAAGCTAGGGATTAATATAATCCGAAGTTACCTTCATTAGAGCTTTTATAAAGTACTCTCATGTTATCGTCTTTATCATAGAATACTTTAAATTGTGAATCAGAAGCTTTTAATTCTTTTAATGCTTCTTCAATATCCATTGGTTTATATGAATTTAATCTTACTGGTGTAATTTCATCTTCAAATTTTTCTAATTCAATAGCAATTTGATCTTCAATTACATTAGCTTCAACTTCAGTAAGTTTAGTAGCTCTATGTCCAGTAATTTTATCATGGTGTCTTCTTAACACTTTAGAAACTCTATCAACAGCAATATCTACAGCTGAATATAAGTCTTTATCTTTTTGTTTTACAACAATTGTATCTAAATGTGCAACATTTAGAGTAAACTCAAAAGAAAACGCTTTTTTACCGTGTTTTTCTTCTTGAGAAATAATTGAATTAACAGAAATAATATCTAAATTGTATTTTTTAAAAATCTCTACAGAACTATTAATATAATCTTTAATTGGCTCAGTTAAATCTATGTGTCTTCCTACAATACTTGTATTCATAACAAACTCCTTAAATAATAATTTATTTATTCTAACATAAATAAAATAAAATAAACCATACAAAAAACTATGCAATTATAATTAAATTGTATTAAACACTAGCTTTAATTAGTTATTGTATTTATAACTTAACTTTATACATGGTTTTAATTGTATTTGAAGATTTATATAATGTAAGAAACTTTGATATTCTTTTAGAAATAATGAGAATTCTAACTCTTAATGTAGAAATAGCTGTTTTTTTATAAGAAATATAGCTATTTCTCATTTATTTAGGTTTTAACTTAAATAAATGGAAATTAACTATTAAATTAATATTTCTCTATTACCTTTTACATTTGCTTCAGATAATACACCAGTTTGCTCTAATTGTTCTACAATTGTAGCTGCTCTGTTGTATCCAATTCTAAGTTTTCTTTGAAT
>DKNG01000180.1:4697-5026 GCA_002470185.1 Arcobacter sp. UBA7394
AAGAAATCAACAACTTTATCAATTTCAGCTTCCATTGACCAAGGAGCATGAATTCTTACAAGTCCTGACATACCAGGAGGAGTAAATAACATATCCCCTCGACCAAGTAATGATTCAGCACCCATTGAGTCTAATATAATCTTAGAATCAACTTTTTGACCTACTTTATAAGAAAGCCTAGATGGTAAGTTTGCTTTAATTAGACCAGTAACAACATCAACAGATGGTCTTTGCGTTGCAACAATTAAGTGAATACCAGAAGCTCTTGCCATTTGAGCAAGTCTTGCAATTGAATATTCAACATCTTTTCCAGAAGTCATCATAAGATC
>DKNG01000177.1:0-5398 GCA_002470185.1 Arcobacter sp. UBA7394
GGGCAAAAGATATTCATGGAAAATATCTTTTTGCAAACAAAGCAATTTGTGATAATCTTCTAATGGCAAAGGATACAGATGAACCAATAGGGAAAAATGATGTATTTTTTGCTTTAAGAGAGAGGGAAAAACATAAAGACAAAAAGAACTGGCATACTTTTGGAGAGTTATGTTTTGATTCTGATGAGATTGTTTTACAGAATCTAAAACCACAAAGATTTGAAGAGTACGGAAATATAAAAGGAAAACTTTTATATCTAGAAGTACATAAAGCCCCATTCTTTGACGATGAAGGAAGACTTTTAGGAACAGTAGGAAGTGGTAGAGATATTACAGAAGAAGTTCTTACAAAAAATAAACTAAAAGAGAAAGACCAGTTATTATTACAACAGTCAAAAATGGCAGCAATTGGAGAGATGTTACAAAATATTGCTCATCAATGGAGACAACCACTATCAAGTATTTCTAGTATTTCAACTAGTGTTATTGTTCAACAACAAGTGGGAGCTTTAGAAGATGAACATTTATTACATAGTATGGAAAATCTAAACAATAATGCTCAATATTTATCTAAAACTATTGATGATTTTAGAGACTTTTTTAGACCTAATAAAGAGAAAACATATTTTGATTTTACAGAAATTGAACAAAAAGCTTTATCTTTAGTCTCTTCAAAACTAAATAAAAGCCATATTGATATTGTTTCAGACTTTGAAGATATGCAAATTCATAACTATAAAAATGAGTTTATTCAAGTACTTATAAATATTTTAAATAACGCAATAGATGCTCTTTCAGAGATAGAAACAGAAAAAAAGAAAATGATCTTTATTTCAGCTGTAAAAAAAGATAGAAATATAATCATAAAAATCAAAGATACAGCAGGTGGAATACCTGATGAGATTATGGGTAATATTTTTGAACCATATTTTACTACAAAACATAAAAAACAAGGAACAGGAATAGGTTTATATATGTGTGAAGAGATTATTACAAAACACATGGATGGAACAATCTCTGTAAAAAATAAAGACTTTGTATTTGATAATACAAACTTCCAAGGGGCAGAGTTTAAAATAGTTTTAGATAATTACTAAACTATTTTATTCACTTTGGGCTTGATGCCAAAGAATGATTTTTCTATCCTCTTGAATAATGTGTTGTACTAATACAATATCAATCATTCTTGCAAGTTCCTTTTCAAAGAAATCAACTTCGATTTTTGGTAAATCTTTCACAAAAGTATTAAGCATTTTTATGATTTTTTTGTGAATTAGTTTATGTTCTTCTAATTTTGGGTAGTTTATTTCTTTCATATGTTCTTCTTCATGTTGAAAATGAATTTTCATATAATCATATAAATCTACTAATACCTCTTTAATTTTTTCGCTTCTATGTTCATCGTCTACACTTATAAAAGCCATTTTTGCTATATCAAAAAGTTGTTTATGCTCTTGATCAATTTTAGAGTTATTTACACTATATATATTTTTCCAACCAAAATTTTTATGTAACTCTTCTAAAGGAGTTTGCCATAAATGTATTTTTTTGTCTTCAAGGATTATATGTCTTACAAAATATTCATCTATAAATTCACATAGTTTCTCTTGAATTTCTTGAATCTCCAAATGGTTAATTTCATTCAACAAGGTAGCAAGTGTTTTTAGCATATTATCATGCAGAAGTTTATGCTTATTATAGTGTGGATACTTGATACTTTGCATAAAGTGTTGTTCATTATTAAAGTGTGTTCCAACATAAGCACATAAATCATTAATTATGAGTTTTAATTGGGTTTTTTCTTTTTTCTCATCGCTTATTTCACTAGCATGTAAAGCTTTCTTTGCCAACATAAATAATTTTTGATGTTCATTATCAATTTGAAGATTACCGATATTATATTCACTTTTCCAAGTAAGTTTTTCTAGGTCATAGATAGTATTCATAGTAGCCCCTTTTTATCTTGGCATATATTTATTATATAACTACAAAATTAAAAAAATAATAAAATAAAGGGTTTAGAAATTGTTAATTTTTCAAATTAATTACTCTATTTATTCAAAATATTATAATAATGATATATAATTACGTAATTTTATAGTATTTCAGAAAGGTATTTTTAGATGGGTATTGAGATTTTAGACCAAGCAACAACTCCAGCATTAGAAAAATTAGTTCAAGATGAATTTAATACAAACGTGGCTTTTTACGTACACTTAAAGCAATTCAATGACAATGTAAGAGCTGATTTAAAGAAAAGAATAAAGGAAGTATTTTTCTTTACAAAAGGTGTTCATTGGAAGTTTGATAGTTTTGGTATTGAAAAAGCAGGTTCAAGAGGAACGGATATTTTAGGATATTTTATTTTTAGAGCAAATGATGTAGTAAAATTACAAAAACTATTTCGTGATGAATTCAGAGATTATGATAATGCAATTAAAATTTCATGTTCAGTAGCAAAGTATCAGAAAACAGAAGAAGTTTTCTTCGAATTAGATGTATAAAAAGAGTTTCTCTTTTTACACATCACAATTATAGTTTTTAGCAAAAAGACCGTTAAAACTAATTATCTTATCAAGTCTTATTTCAAGGCCACTTTTTAATACTGCAAACTCTTCTTTATTTAAATTCTTAAAATCAACAACATAATCTTCTATAGTTTGTTCATTTCCATTATCCATATAAATAATAGTACTAAGAGTCTTTTTTACAGCAGCACTTTCTAATTCATCATAGAAATGACAAGCTACGGGAATATAATCAGTTTTCATCTATTTACTACTTTTTTCTTTATAGTCACAAGAATCTTTCTTTTTCATATCACAATGACTTTTTTTCATGTCGCAGTGCTGTTTCTTTTCAGCTTTTTTCATATGGCAGTGAGTTTTATTCATTTTACAATCTTCACTTTTCATTCCGCAATCTGCATTTAGTGATGTAATAGATATTAATGTAGCTAGTACAAAAGATAAAAATATTTTCATTTTCAACTCCCTAATTTTTATAAATTATATCATATAAAATATCTAGTGTTTAAATAAAAAAATACAATAAGCTTATATTTATAACTAAAACTTATATATTATTAATAAGCCATTAAAATAAATATTATACAATTAAAGTATAGGAAAGTTAATTTAAAGGACTTATTATGAAACTAAAAAAGATTACATCACTTACAATGCTTTTATCTATGTTTGCAATGACATATACAGGTATAATTCTTTTTATAACTCCCCCTGGAAGAGTTGCTAATTGGGCTAACTGGGAATTATTAGCATTAACAAAAGAGCAGTATGGACAGATTCATTCTGTATTTATGGTTTTATTTATTATTGCAACAATTTTACATGTTTTTTATAACTGGAAACTAATGACAAGTTATATGAAAAATAAAGCAAAACAGCTTATTGTATTCACAAAAGAGATGCTTGTTTCTATAATATTGTTTTTACTTTTTTGGATGGGTACAGTTTATGAAATATCTCCTTTTTCAAACTTCTTAAATTTTGGAGGAGAGATTAAAGACTCATGGGAAAAAGAGTATGGAACAGCACCATATTCACATGCTGAATTGTCATCATTGAAAAGCTTTACTAAAAAACTAGGATTTGATTTAGAAAAAAGTAAAGAGATTCTTATATCAAATGGGCTTATTTTCCAAGAAGAACAAAGCCTATCTCAAATAGCTAAGATAAATAAAGTTAGCCCAAAATTTGTTTATGATTTATTAAAAGTCAATTTTGAAAAAGCAGGGTTAAAGATAGTTGAATTAACGGGACTTGGTAAGAAAAAAGTAAAAGATGTAGCTATAACTTTAGAATTAACAGAAGAAGAATTTATATTAAAATTAAAAGCTTTAGGAATTGAAGCAAAAGCTAATGATAAATTTAAAACAGTAGCTGAAAAATACGATTTAGGTCCTATGGATATTATGGAAAAATTGGGATATAAAAAGCCAGAGTAAGTTTATTTACTCTGGTTTATAATATCAAAAATATCACTTGGTTTTTCTACAATAAAATCAGCTCCATGTTCTCTTAGCTCATCTTCTTCTCTAAATCCCCACAATACACCAATTGCTTTCATTTGTGCATTCTTAGCTGTTTGCATATCTATTTTTGTATCCCCTACAAAATAAATTTCATTACAGTTAATGCCAAAGCTATTTGCAATATCAATGGCAGCTGTTGGATTAGGTTTTTTTTCTATATGTTCTTTTTGTCCATGAACTTCAAGAAAATTAAAATCTTTAAATAGTGATTTTGCATATTCACATGTAAACTTATGAGGTTTATTAGAAAGAATTCCCATTTTTATATTTGCTTTTTCAAGTTTTTCTAATAACTCATATATACCATCATAAGGTAAGGTTTTAGCATGTAAGTTTTGGTCATAAATCTCTTTAAATCTAGTACTTACTTGTTTTTTTATCTCTGTTGAGTGAGAATCACCTAATGAGTTTTCTACTAAAATATCAACTCCTCCACCTACAAATTTTTTATAATCATTTATTTTATGCGTTGGAAGTCCCATCTCTTCGAATACTTGATTCATACATACTGCTATATCTTCTAGAGAATCTATTAATGTACCATCAAGATCGAATATTATTGCTTTTTGAGTATTCATATATGTCCTTAATGGTTTTATACTATAAAAAAAATGTTTAACGTAATATAAACGATTATTTAAAAAAGTGATATAATTAAGATTAGTAGGAAGATTTGAAGCACAATATGTAAATGTTTATAACAATTCAGGATTTTTCTCTTATAAAGCAAAAACATTAAGAGGAATTTAATAGATATTGAATATGATTATCAATAACAAAAACATTAAGGTGAATGATAATGAAAGCATCAGATTTATTTGTAAAAGCTTTAGAAAATGAAGGTGTTGAGTATATATTTGGAATTCCAGGAGAAGAGAACCTAGATTTACTAGAATCTTTAAGAGAATCAAATATCAAACTTATTCTTACAAGACATGAACAAGCCGCAGGTTTTATGGCTGCAACATATGGAAGACTTACTGGAAAAGTGGGTGTATGTTTAGCTACATTAGGACCAGGAGCTACTAACTTTGCTACAAGTGCTGCTTATGCACAACTTGGTGGAATGCCAATGTTAATGATTACTGGGCAAAAACCAATTAAAAAATCAAAACAAGGTAGATTTCAAATTATTGACATTGTTAATATGATGAAACCTATGACAAAATATTCAAAACAAGTAGTAAATGGAAATAATATTCCATCAATGGTTAGGGAAGCATTTAAAATTGCTACTACAGAGAGACCAGGAGCTGCCTTAATTGAACTTCCAGAAGATATAGCAGCTGAAGAGTGTGATTTTAATATCTATCCAGTTCAATCGTTTAAATATCCAAAAGCAGA
>DKNG01000177.1:5597-7428 GCA_002470185.1 Arcobacter sp. UBA7394
ATAGATGAAAACCACAAATTATGTTTAAGTACAGCAGCATTATCAAAAGACGACTTTATACATTGTGCTATTGATAGAGCAGATTTAATCATCAATGTAGGACATGACGTAATTGAAAAACCGCCATTCTTTATGGAGAATGATGAAAATGCTAAAAAAGTAATTCATGTAAACTTCTTCCCATCAGAAGTAGATGATACATACTTCCCTCAATTAGATGTAGTTGGAGATATAGCTTCAAATGTAGATAATTTAAGACGAGCAATTTCTACTCAAGAGCACTGGGAGTTTGATTACTATAAAAGAATGACAGAAGAGATTAAAACTCATCTTAGTAAATACTTTGGAGATACAAGATTCCCAATACTTCCTCAAAAAGCTGTAAGAACTATTAGAACAATATTAGATGATGAAGATATAGTTACACTTGATAATGGAGTATATAAAATCTGGTTTGCAAGAAACTATAGATGTGCAAAACCAAATACACTGTTATTAGATAATGCACTTGCTACTATGGGTGCTGGACTTCCATCTGGAATGGCTGCAAAAATGGTAAACCCAGAGAAGAAAGTAGTATCAGTTTGTGGGGATGGTGGATTTATGATGAATTCTCAAGAACTAGAAACTGCTGTAAGACTAAACCTTGATTTAACGGTAATTATTCTAAATGATAATGCATATGGAATGATTAAGTGGAAACAAACAGGTATGGGATTTGATACGTATGGACTTGATTTAGGTAATCCTGATTTTGTAAAATACGCAGAATCTTATGGAGCATCAGGGCATAGACCTACATCTTGCGAAGAGTTTGAAGAAACTTTAGAGAAGTGTGTAAATGGTAAAGGTGTTCATGTAATAGATTTAGCAGTGGATTATTCACTTAATCACTCAATCTTAAATGAACTGTTAGCAAAAAAAGAGTGTTTAATATAAAAAGAAAGGAAATATAACATGAGTACAATTGAAGTAACATCACCATTTGATGGAAGTGTAGTTGGAGAGGTTCCATTTTCAACAGTAGAAGAAGTACAAGCTGCAATTGATTTAGCAAGTGATACTTTCTTAGATCATGAAAATCATATGCCAAAACATAAAAGAGTAGAGATTTTAGAAAAAGTGGCAGAGATTATGAGTTCGCAAGTAGATGAACTTACAAAGCTTTGTGCAAGTGAAGGTGGAAAGCCTTGGGTTGATTCTCAAGTAGAAGTACATAGAGCAATTAATGGTGTTAAATTAGCTATTGAAGCATTAGGTGCACAAGAAGGTAAAGAAATAGCAATGGGGCATACAGCTTCATCTGCTAATAGAATGGCATATACATTCAAAGAACCTATTGGAGTAGTAGCTGCAATTTCTGCATTTAATCACCCATTTAACTTAGCAGTTCACCAAGTAATACCTGCACTTGCTGTTGGATGTCCAGTAGTTATTAAACCAGCTACACAAACTCCTATGTCTGCTATTAGATTAGTAGAGATTCTAGAAGAAGCAGGACTTCCTAAAGGTTGGGCACAAGCAGTTGTTTGTGATAGAACTGGTGGAGAGTTATTAGCAACATCTGAGAAAGTAGACTTCTTAACGTTTATTGGTTCTGGTGCAGTTGGTTGGTACTTAAACTCAAAAGTATCAAATGGTACTAGAGTAGCATTAGAACATGGTGGAGTTGCACCTGTTATTGTTGAAGCGGATGCTGATATTGATGACTTAATTCCATCTATTGGAAAAGGTGGATTCTATCATGCGGGTCAAGTTTGTGTATCTGTTCAAAGAATTTATGTGCATGACTCAATTGTTGATGAGGTATCATCTAGATTATCTGACTATG
>DKNG01000107.1:0-1911 GCA_002470185.1 Arcobacter sp. UBA7394
CAAAACTTATGGAGTAATTACGGAGAGCTAGTTCGGCTGAAATTTCATAATAAAAGTATTATAGTAAAACATATAAAATTACCTAAAAAAAGTGAACATCCAAAAGGCTGGAATACAAATCTTTCTCATGAAAGAAAACTAAAATCATATAAAGTAGAAGTTAATTGGTATGAAGAATTCTCAAAAAATATTGATAATAGGTGTCGAGTACCCCAAGGCTTAATGACATTTACTTCTGAAAATGAATCTCTTATTGTTATGGAAGATTTATCTTCTCTTGGTTTTGATTGTATTGTAAAAGAAGCTAATAAAGAACATCTAAAATCATCTCTTAGATGGTTAGCTAATTTTCATGCTTGTTATATGAACACTAGTAGTTCTTCTTTATGGGAGACGGGAACTTATTGGCATTTAGATACGAGACCTGATGAACTTGAAGCTTTAGAGGATGAAGAATTAAAAAACTATGCTTTAGAAATAGACTCAATATTAAAAAATACAAAATATCAAACTATTGTCCATGGGGATGCAAAACTAGCAAACTTTTGTTTTAATAGTTCTGGTACTTTATCTTCTGCTGTTGATTTTCAATATGTAGGGCAAGGATGTGGTATGAAAGATGTAATCTTATTTATGAGTAGTGCTATTAAACCTGAAGATTTAGAAAGTATGGAATCTTGGTGTTTAGATACTTATTTTGATGAATTAAAAGAAGCTGTGAAATATTATCAACCTAATATTAATAGTACCCAGCTTGAGAGTGAATATCGAGAGCTATTTTGTATTGCTTGGGCAGATTTTCAGCGTTTTATAAAAGGCTGGAGTCCTAATCATTTTAAGATTAATACTTATACTGAAAACTTAACAAAAAAAGCAATTAATTATCTAAAATCAAGGTAGTATAGGCTCAATAATACTATATAAAAATCTATTCTTATCAAATACAGTTTTAGAAATAATTGCTACAAGTTTACCATCTTGAAATACACCTCCACCGCTATTAGATGGAATTGCTAGACAGTTACTTCTAATCTCATATTCTTTAGATAAATCTGTTAAATCAAGTGTTTTAGTTTGTCCTACGGGAATATTTTTTGTTTTATAAAAATTACAATTTCTCTCTTGTAAAAGTGAAGTATAAAACATACCAACTTTTGACATTGAATAGTATTTGAAAGTACCTTTTTTATTTAGGTTTAGTTTTGACACTTCTAGTTTAGATTTGTGTGAAGCTTCTATATAGTTTAGGTCATATTTTATATTTTTTGAGTTGTTAATATTACAATGCTTTGCAGTATATATTTTGTCATTTGCATGTATTCCATTACACTCTTTGAATTTCTTGAAATACTTATATTCTTTGTTGTAGATTGGGATATTAGAGTTAGTATATAAATATTTAGGAATAGTTTCAAGACTATTTTTTGGGTATTGATATGGAGGAAGTAGTTTATCAATATTTTCACTAAGCATTAAAATATTATCGCTCATTGCTTTTACTGTAAACTCAGGGTCTGGGTTTTGTATTAAAAGTTTTTTAAACTTTATTAAACAACTTTTAGTAGATTTCAAATACAGATATGACAATCGCGCATTATCACTAAATTGTTTTGCTTTTTCGTACTTTTCAATACAATCATCCCATGTAAAAGCATAAATATTACTACTTGTAATTACTAAGATACATAATACAATATATAACTTTTTCATAATAGATTAGTATACTACACTTCCTTAGTGTTTTAAAATTAATAATTTAAATTAAAAGTTCAAGTTAAGAATAGGGATTTATAAATCTTTTTTATTCAGACTCCAGTATTCCCATAGTTTTAGGATTGTAGGACTGCATATTAAAGGCATACACTCTTTTACTTTATCTTCTTTCCAGTTCCACCATTTCATTGATAATAA
>DKNG01000107.1:2008-3361 GCA_002470185.1 Arcobacter sp. UBA7394
CCTACAACTGTATATGCTTCTACATCTTTTGTAACAACTGCACGTGCAGCGATTACTGCTCCATCTGCAATTTTTACTCCAGGCATTATCATGGCTTCTGAGCCTATCCATACATCATTTCCTATTTTTGTATCTCCCACTCTCTCAAAAGCATTTTTTGCATTTTTGAAAATATTTGCTTGGAAATAAAAAGGAAAAGTACTTACCCATTTCATATTATGACCTTGATTTCCAGCCATCATAAAAACAGCACCAGAACCAATCGAGCAGTAAGAACCAATTATTAGTCTATCTACATCTTTTCTTTTATCATGTAAATATCGTACGCACTCCACAAAGTCATGTTTATGATGATAGCCTGAATAATAAGAAAAAGCTCCTACCTCAATATTTGGATGTTTAATTGTTTCGTTTAGTAGTTGAGAAGAAAATTGGTTTTCAAAATGAAATGCTTTCATAAGGCTCCTATGGATTTGTTTGCAGTCTATCATAAAAGTTTAGATATAAAATTAAATAACTAATGTATATAGATTGAATCATTACTTTATTTCAAATATGATAGAATCCAAATAAAAAAAGAGAAGAATGTTTAAAACAAATGATTATTGGGAAGAAGAGTTCTACGAATATGATGAAAAAAATTTAGATTCTATATATTTTGATAATTGTACATTTGTTAAATGCGATTTTTCAAAAGCTACTTTTTATTCTTGTAAGTTTACAGAATGTACTTTTGTAAATTGTGATTTATCTCTTAGTGTATTAAAAGCATGTACTTTTAATGATGTTACATTTACAAATTCTAAATTAATAGGTGTTTCTTGGAGTAATTGTGATGAGCCTTTTGATATTATATTTAACTCTTCTAATATTTCTCAAAACTCATTTCATCTAATGGATTTAAGAGCTATGAAGTTTGTAAATTGCCTTATAAAAGATACTGGTTTTGAAGAGTGTAATCTTGAACGAGCTTTATTTGATAATTGTGATTTAGAATTAACTTCTTTTATAAATAATAGTCTAAAAAAATCAAACTTTGAAACATCAAGAAACTATCTAATTGATCCTAAACACAATGATATAGAAAAAGCACAATTCTCCCTTCCTGAAGCTTTAAGCTTTTTAAGTCTTCTTCCTATTAAAATAAAATAGAATATTATTTGGCTATACTTTAAGTGTATATTAAATCTAGTTTTGAGAAAGGAGCATTATGTTGCACCAATCACTTAATGTAAACACATTAGTTTCTGTACTAAATGAAGTAGGGGCTTATATTTTTACAAAAGATTTAGAGGGAAAATATACTTATGCTAATAGTTTAGTATTAGAGCTTTTTGATATTACAATTGATGA
>DKNG01000145.1:0-580 GCA_002470185.1 Arcobacter sp. UBA7394
GCTACACTTACTATATGAGTAACATAAGGTAAATCAGTAGGTGTTCTTTGTTCACCATGAGCTTTTGCCGCATAACTTAGAGCTTTTAAATATACATCTTGTGAAAACATAATTATTTTTCCTTTTTCGATTCTATTTCTTTTTTATCTTTTACTTTTTTTATATCTTTTACTTTTGAACTTTTTGCAAACTTGATTAAATCTTCTGTTGTTTTGACTTTTGTTCTATCTAAATTAGAAAAAGATTTTTCTAAAATATAAGTGGTTGCCAATGCATCATAATAAGCCCTATGATGATTATCTACCTCTATCTCTAAAGTTTCTTTTAAAGCTCTTAATCCGTATTTCTCTGACTCTATTGTACGTCTAGCTAAATCAATTGTACAAAGCCTTCTATTTTCTAATCTTCCTAAATCATATTTTTCTAGGGAATCTGAAATAAATTCATAATCAAATTTAATATTATGAGCAATAAATACATCATCACCTAAAAATAATTTGAATTCTTTTAATACAGTTTCAACAATTGGAGCATCTTCTAACATTAAAGGAGTTATATTTGTAACTTCTTGTATATACTC
>DKNG01000145.1:640-18128 GCA_002470185.1 Arcobacter sp. UBA7394
TTTCTATATTTGATAGCACCAATTTCAATAACTTGAAAACCTTTTTTAACTGATGAGCCATTTGTTTCAATATCAACAATACAAAAAGTTTGTTCTTCAATACTATTTCTTGTAGTTTTTAAATATATATTATTCTCATCATCAAATTCTAATGGTAAACCATTAGAAAGTAATAATTCAAATTCTAATTCAGGATTATCAAAAAAAGTATCACTCGATTCATTTAACATACTTAAAAATATATCATAGTTAATAGGAGCAAGTACAAGTTTATCAATTAAATTAATAAGTTTTGGTTTAGCTTTAGGAATTATTCTTTTTTTAAATTTCATTTGCCGCGTTTATAAAATTAATCATTTTTTGTTTGTCTTTTTTGCCCTTTGAGGCTTCAACACCAGAACTTACATCAAGACCATAAAATTTAAAACCTTTTAATTCTTGAAGATTATTTTCATTTAAACCACCAGCTAAGATGATATTAGTATTATCTTTTTTATCAAACCATTCAAGAGCAACTCTTTTACCCTCTCCACCAAATGATTCGACAAAAGCATCAACTAAAACAAACTCATCAGGAGCTATATTTTTTATATCTTCTTTACTTTTAGCTCTTAATACTTTTATATATCTTACATCTAAAGAGTTAAAATCTGTATAGTTATCATCATCTATGATTTGAGCTAATTGCATTTTTGCATTATTACAGGCTTGTTTGATAAATGAATTATCTTCATTTACAAACAGACCTACTGTCATTACAAAAGGAGGTAGTTTTTCTACAATTTTTCTAGCTGCAAAAGGTTCTATAAATCTAGGTGACTTGGGATAAAAAACAAATCCTAAAGCATCTGCACCTGCATTTATAGCATCAAGAGCATCTTCTAAATTAGTAATACCACAAATTTTTACTTTCATATTAAACCTGTAAACTCTTTATAGCTTCACCATAATTATCATTTCCAAATACAAATGATCCAGCAACTACTACGTCAACCCCTGCATCTTTAAGTTCATGGATGTTTTTATCATTAACACCTCCATCAACTTCGATAAGACAGGCTGGGTTTCTTTTATTAATTAATTCTTTTAATTGTTTTGCTTTTTCAACAACCGAAGGAATAAACTTTTGTCCACCAAATCCAGGATTTACTGACATTAATAAAACCATATCTAAATCTTCTAATAAATACTCAATAGTTGAAGGATTTGCATGTGGATTTAAAACGATTGCTGGTTTAATTCCATGAGATCTAATTTGTTGAATAAGTCTATGAGGGTGTTTTTCACTCTCAATATGAAATGAGATATACTCTGGTTTTATAGGAGCGAATAAATCTACGAAAAATGAATTATTTTCAACCATTAAGTGAACATCTAATGGTTTAGTTGCAGCTTTTGCAACTGGATTTACAACAACAGGACCAATAGTCATGTTTGGTACAAAGTGACCATCCATTACATCTACGTGAATTAAATCACATCCACCATCACAAATAGCTTTGATTTCCTCATCTAGTTTTCCAAAATCTGCTGATAATATCGAAGGAGCTACAAGCATATAATAACCTTTTTAATTTATAATTTTTCGCGATTATATCATTATCTCTCTTTTATTAAGTATAGAGTTCTTTACTTTAAAAAAAATTATTACAAATACAATAAAAACGTAATATATATTAGTGTAAAATCAATAATAATATTATTTTAAAGGGATTTTATGAAATACAAATTATTATTATTTATATTTATTTATGTTTACTCAAACGCACAAACAAGCGAAGAGTTTTTTAAAAAAGCGCAGGAGTATGAAAACAATAATGATCATAAAAAAGCTATGGAGTTTTATAAAAAAGCTTACATTCAAAAAAATAAAGTAGATAAGTTAGTAAATGAACTAAATAAAAAAGATGAAATACAAACATTTACAAAAATAAAAAAAGAGTTCTATGCAAAAAAGATGTCTAAATCAGATGATCCTGAGACAAAAAAAACAATAGAACAAGTTATAACTTCAGACTTTGAACTATATCCATATAAGAAAAACTATTTAATGCCTGTAACTTATGATTTAAATGAAAGAGGTGATAGACAACAATTTGAAACTAAATTTCAATTTTCAGTTGAAAAGCCTATATCTTATGATTTTTTTGGTCTTGACGAAACCATATCCTTTGCATATACACAAAAATCATTTTGGCAAACAAGCCAAAACTCTTCTCCTTTTAGAGAAACTAACTATCAACCAGAGATCTTTGCCCTATTCCCTTATGAAAATAGTGATCATATAAAAGCATATAAAGTATCATTAATTCATGAATCAAATGGACGAAATAATGAATTTTCAAGGTCTTGGAATAGAATTTATTTAGAAACATATTTAAAACTATCTAATTTATTTATAATTCCTAAAGTTTGGTATAGAATACCAGAAAAAGTAGATGAAGATGATAATCCTAATATTGATAAATACTTAGGATATGGAGATTTAACATTCTTTTATCCATATAAAAAACATATTTTTGAATTAAAACTAAGAAACAATCTTAGGTTAAATTCTCAGAATAAAGGCTCAGCACAAGTTGATTGGACATTCCCTTTACCTTATTCAGTAGGAGAGACTAATAGTTTTGGATTTATTCAAATATTCTCTGGATATGGTGAGAGTTTAATTGATTATGATAAAGAAATTAATAAAATAGGATTTGGAATAGCCTTATCAAGATAAGGCTATTTCTTAAGAGTTTTAATATACGTGTATATAGCTTCTACTTCTTCTTCAACTAAGAAATAAGTAGGCATTACATTTGAGTAATATACAAGTTTTTCACACACTTGTTCTGGAGTAAATTTTTTCTTTTTATTTTTTTTTGAATTAACTTTTGAAGAGAACTTTCCATATTTTACATTTGTAATACTAGGAATTACAAGGGAACAGTTATATTCAATTTTATTGTAAGTGTGTTTAAAATTTACAATACTTTTTCCTTTGGCATCATTACCATGGCAAGTATTACAACCAATTCCTCTTGGATTATTAAAAAGCATTTTCCCATATTCCGCTTTTGTAATAAATGAATTATCATCAGAAGATGTTAAAACATCACTAGCAAAAGTAAAACTAAAAAATGATACTAAAAATATACTAATTACAATTTTTTTCATTATGACTCTATTTTGTTATATTTTGGATTTTAATATATTTTTTATAAGATTAAGATTTATTTTTCAAAAACCAGTAAAAAGAGAACATTAATCCTGGAGTTTTTGCTTTTGATTCATCAAAAATAAATTCATCACTTTTTTCAATTGGCAGATACATAAGTTCAATTTGTTCATCATTTATTCCACCGCCATCATGGATTTTCATAGAATCACTTATTTTTGCATAAAATAGAGTTTGAAGACCACCACTAACCCCAACATTAGTATAAAAAGAAGATATTTTTTCAATAGATTCTAATGGCACATCAAAACCACATTCTTCATCAATTTCTTCTTTTGCAATTTGTTCTAATGATTTGTTTTTATCAACAATACCTGCACATAATTCATAAGTAAAAAGCTTACTTTTATCATTAAGGTATACAGGTGGTCGGAACTGTTTTACAAGTACAAATGAGTTTTTTTCTTCATGGTATAAAAGTACAGCAACAGAATCAAAACTTTTAACTGCTTCCCACTGTTTATTTATGCCATTTTGATTATAAGTAATTTTAACAGGATGGACAAACTTTGTATCTTCTAAAGTAGATATTTTAAAATCTTTAATTATATTATTCATAAAAGTTCTTTCTATTGATTCTATATACTTTAGACTAAAAAGTATTTTAAAATACTACTTTTTAGTCTCTAATTTGCAATTTGCTCCAACAACAATTGATGAGAAGTCAATATAAAAAGAAGAACCTTTTTCAATCTGTGATTCTAAACTCATTATTAAATCGTATTCAGCACAAATTCTTTTTACAATATCAAGACCAATACCAAAACCGCCCTCAATATTATTACCTCTTTTATATCTTTTGAATATCTCTTTTTGTTCTTCTTCACTAATACCAATACCATGATCTTCAACACATAAAAAATTATCTTTGATTTTCACATTAACTGTTGAATTGCTATTACTATATTTTACAGAATTTGAAATAAGGTTATTTACAATTTTTTGTGTTTTAGTTCTATCCATTAAAATAATACAAGACTCTAGTTCTGCTTCAATTACAATATTTTTTGTAATTGAAATATCATTAAAGTAATCTACACTTTCAGATACTAAATCTTTTAAATCAAACTCTTGATGAACATCTTCATTCATTTCATTAAAAGCTGAGAAATGAATATCATTATATATTTGAGATATTTGTTTTGTACTACTTGTAATATACTTCATCATTTTTTCAGGATTCTTACCCTTTTTAAGCATAGAAACTGAAGTCATAAGTACGGTAATTGGAGTATTTAATTCATGTGCAGAATCTTTGATAAATTTATCCATATGTTCCACTTTTTCACGAACTGGTTTTAATAAAATTTTAGCAAGTAAATAAGCAATAAATCCAATAAATATCGCACACATAACAAGGACAATTAGTATATATATTTTTAGTTTATTTTTATCAATTGAACCTTGACAAGTCTCTAAAACAATATATTTAATCGGAATCATTTTTTCATCAATAACAGCAATGTAGAAGTTAAATCTATCTTTTGCATAAATACTTTTTGATAAATCAACATATTTCTTACCATCTAAATAAGAATAAATTAGTTTTTTGTTTTTGTCGTATAGAGCATATTTAATATGATCCGATTTAAGCTTATCAGGAACAAATTTTTCATTCTTCATATAACTGTTCATAATGTCAGTTTTTACTTGCATAGAGGCATTACTAAGCTCCATATCACAAGATTCCTGAAGCATTCTAACTTCATTATTGTAATAAGTATACAAAATAACACCTACTAATAAAATAGCAGATCCCATGTATATTGATAAAAAACTAATTAATGCTTTCTTCTCATTTCTGTTCAAACTTGTATCCTATTCCTCGAATTGTGACGATTCTTTCTTTTCCTACAATTTCTCTTAGGTTTTTAATATAAACTCTAATAGTAGCATCAGTAGGCATATCTTCATAAGCCCAAATATTTTGCAGTAACTCTTCACTTGATACCACTCTATTTTTATGAGTGCAAAAGTATTTTAGAATATCTCTTTCTTTTTGAGCAATACTAATACTTTTTCCTTTTAATGTAATCTGACAAGAATCTGGATCAAAAATAGTATTATCATCTATAATAATTTGTGCATTTTGTTCAATTGAGAATTGTCTACATAATTTTAAAATTCTTTGATCTAATTCTTCTAAGTCAAATGGTTTCTTAATATAATCATCAACGCCATTTTCAAAGGAGTCTTTTAAATGTTTAGTATCTTGATATGCTGTAAGCATAATTGCAGGAGTAGAGTTTTTGTAATCTTCTCTGATAGTTTTTAAAACTTCCATACCAGTCATAATTGGAGTATTAATATCAAGTAAAGCTAAATCAAATTTTTCATCAATTAAATACTCTAAAGCCTCTTGACCATTTGTACATAAAGTTAAATCATAACCCTTATCTTCAAGGTGATCACTTAATAAATCATTTAATGCCGCATCATCTTCTAGTAATAAAACTTTCATAAACATTCCTATTATATATAATTTCTATTATATTATAATTTTGTTTATGACTTGTGTATTAAACGATTTTAAAATATTTTAGGATTTTACTTTGAATAGCTACATAAGAAACTGAAGCAATTAAAGCAATTATAGTTCCCCAGAATATTCCATAAGGACCATAAGTAAAATAAACAACTAATGAATAAATAACTACAGAGCTTAATCCAAATGGTGTGTTTTTTATAATAGTTCTAGCTTGTAAATTACTATGTCTAAAGTGTATTATTAATAGTAGTGGTAATAAAATAGTAGGAAAGGCTGAAAATATACCTGCTAAATTAGCTGATACATATTGTGGTAAGCTTGAAACTATTAAAAATATTGTTATAGTAAGAATTGATCTAAAAACTAAGTCAGAAAAAGAAATTTTCTCTTTTTTCTCAATTTTATAATTCTCTTTTTTTGAAAAATAAATTGTTGCAATAAGCATTAAGCTTATCACAATTAATGGAGTAAAGACTATGTGCGGTGGTACATAAGAGAGTATTAGAGCTATTACTAAATAAAAAATAAAAGAAGTCACTAAACTTAGGGTAACTTCAAGTTTACCCTTGTAGAAAGTGCTTATGTAATAGCCTATACAAAAGGATAGTGCAGCAAATAGACCATGAATATTATATAATGCTACATTAGTAACATAGTCTACTCCATTTTCAATTGCAAAAAAGATTAGTGTTATAGAACTCCCTACGGGCAAACCTGATAAAATTCCTGATAACTTAGGAGACAATTTCTCAGCGATAAAACTAAGGGTTAAGACTAGACTTACCACGGAAATTGATTTTATTAGTAGAAGTTCTATAACAAATCCTTTTATTAAGCATGGATTATATTAAAGTTTCAATAAATTTCTTATTAATTACAATTAAATTTCTAAGAATTATCTAAAATTATCGAAAACTAATGGTGCTTTTAATTCTAAGCTCTTTAAATGTTTCATTACATTTTGTAAATCATCAATATTTTTACCACTAACTCTGATTTCATCACCTTGATTTACAGCAGTAACTTTTAGTTTTAATTTTTTAATTTCTGATTGAATAGTTTTTGCTTCATCTTTTTCAATACTATCAATAATTTTATATGTAAATTTTCTATTTCCACCACTTGCATCTTCTGCTTTTACTTCTTCAAGTGAATTAATTGAAATATCTCTTTTGTTCATTTTTGATATTAAAATATCTTTCATAGCATCAACTTTATTATCACTAGAACTAGTTAAAACTAAAGTTTTTGCTCCTTGATTTAAATCGATTTCTTTAATCATACCTTTGAAGTCATATCTATTATCAATCTCTTTTTGAGATTGAATAACTGCATTTTTCATCTCTTGCATGTCAAGTTTTGCAGATATATCAAATTGATGTTCTTTTGATTTTGCCATTTGTTTTCCTTGTAATAATTAAAATTTTTTATTATTGTAACTAAGAAAAATAAAGTTTTTAATTAATAAAAAGAAGAGTTAGGAAAGTATAGGGTTTAAAGAAATTTGAATTTTTTAGAGCATTGATTATAATTTTAGTTAGGTCTAAACCTAACTAAAATTTATGCTTCTTCGTTTTTTACTTTTGGTAAAATAAGATTTAAGAAAATACCAACAATTGCTCCAAGACCAATTCCTGAGAATGGAACACCACCAAAGTTGAATGTCATTCCACCAATTGAAAATACTAAAATCATAGAAACAATTACCATATTTCTAGGACAAGTAAAATCTGTATTAGCTTTTACTAATGTAGAAATACCTAATGTTGCAATAATACCAAATAATAACAACATAATTCCACCCATAATTGGAGTAGGAATAGTAGATAATAAACCACCTAATTTACCAACAAATGCAAGTAAAATTGCAGCAATAGCAGCCCAAGTCATAATAGCTGGGTTATAAGCTTTTGTTACAGTAACAGCACCAGTTACTTCCGAATATGTAGTATTAGGTGGACCACCAAATAATGCAGCAACAGAAGTTGCAAGCCCATCACCTAATAAAGTATTTTTTAAACCTGGCTTTTTTAAGTAATCTTGTTTAGTTACATTTGAAATTGCTAACATATCACCAATGTGTTCAATAGCAGGAGCAATAGCAATTGGTAAAATAAAGATAATAGCTTGCCAATTAAACTCAGGAGCTGTGAAGTTTGGCATAGCAAACCAAGCTGCTTTTTCAAAAGCAGTAAAATCAACAATACCATAAGATAAAGCTAAAATATATCCAGCAATAATACCACATAAAATTGGAATTAATTTAAAAATACCCTTAGATAATAATGATACAAACACAGTAACAAATAAAGCAACCATTGATACAACAATAGCAACTTCAAAAGGTACAAGCTCAAAAGAACCATCACCACTTTTACCCATAGCCAAATTAACAGCAACAGGAGAAAGGATAAGTCCAATAGACATAATAACTGGACCTACTACTACAGGAGGAAGTAATCTATGTAAAAAATTGTCACCTTTTAATCTGATAAGCAAACTTAAAATAACATATAAGAAACCAGCAGCAACTAAACCTGACATAGTTGCAGCAATTCCCCAAGTCTTAACACCGTAAGAGATTGGAGCAATAAAAGCAAAAGATGATGCTAAGAAAATCGGAGGAATAGCTCCTCTATTAACAAATTGGAAAACTAATGTACCAATACCAGCTGTAAATAATGCAACACTTGGATCTAGTCCCGTAAGAATAGGAACTAAAACAAGTGCACCAAAGGCTACAAATAGAAATTGTATACCTAAAATTGAATCCTTAACTCTGAAATTATAATCAGTGGGTTTCATGATACCTCTTATTTTGATGAATTAAACCTATAATAATATCAAATAAAGAGTTAATAAAAATTAAATTTATATGCAATTTATAAGCAATTTTTATGTAAAATTAAAAAGATTAAATCAAAATAACTTTAAATTTTACAAAGTTATTAATAGGAAATTAAATGTATAAAGAAAGTACAAACGTTGTTGTAAAACACCTTGTAAATAGATTAAGAGATACTAGAACTGCTTCAAATGAGTTTAGATTAACAATTGAAGAAATTTCAAGAATTGTTGTATCTGAAGCTTTAAGTAACTTTGAAACAGTAAGTCAAAATATTAATACGTGGCAAGGGCCATTAGATGTTCAAATGTTAGAAGTACAAAAAATTGTTTTAGTTCCAATTTTAAGAGCTGGTGAACCAATGCTTACTGGAATCTTAAAAACTCTTCCTTATGCAAGATCAGGTTTCTTAGCAATGAAAAGAGATGAAGAAACTGCTGAATCAAAATTATTCTATGAAAACATTCCAGACTTAGAAGGAAAAACTGTTTTATTACTTGATCCAATGGTAGCAACTGGTGGTTCATTAATTGATGGTATTGATTACTTAAAATCTAAAGGTGCAACAAGAATTTTGTCTTTAAATGTTTTAGGTTCACCAGAAGGTGTTCAAAAAGTTCAAGAAGCACATCCTGATGTTGATATTTATATTGCTCAAATTGATGAGAGATTAGATGAGAATAACTACATTAGACCAGGTCTAGGTGACGCTGGAGATAGAGCATTTAACACTAACGGTTAATTATACTCTAATGGGTTTGGATATTTATATTCAAATCCTAGTCTTTCTATTTTACTTCCATCTATAATTCTATTCTTATACACTTTTTTATTTTCAAATATTGGTTTTTCAAAATTATGTTTTTTTGCATTTAATAAATATACTTCTTTTCTACTTGGATGAGATGAACCACATAAATTAAAAATACCATTTATATCATTCTCTAAAACAAAAATAGTCGCAGATATTACATCATCTCTATGTACGTAATTTACTTTTACATCTTCAGAATCTAAGGCTTTACCAGCAAAATACTTACCTGCAATTCTATTAGACCCCATAAGACCAGAACACCTAAAAATTACATCTGTACTATTTTTTATTAATACTTCTGCATCATAAACTTTTTGTGAAATAGGATTTCTTATCTCAAAATCCTCGTTAAATATAGTCTGTTCATTTGGATATATCGAAGTTGAACTAATAAAAATAAGCTTTTTTATCTTGGAAATGTTTTTGTGAGAATAAATATTATTTAAGAACTCTAAATAGTTATTGGATTTTGAAGGAGGAAAATTTATAAATAGATAATCACATTCTAATAATTCATCTAAAGAATCTAAGTTTTCTTCATTTAATAAATAAGGGTCTAAGCCCTCATTTATATACTCTTCTTTTTTTTCGTTTGTTCTAATAGATACTTTAACATTAAAATCATTTTTTAATTTATTGGCTAGGGCATAACCTAACCAACCAGTACCTAAAATTGAAATTGTTTTCATATTATTCACTCTTTTTTAAATCTTTTACTTCTTCTCTTAAAGACTTGATCTCTTGAAGTAAAATATCTAATTTTAGATGATCTTCATGTAATTCTTCTTTCATATCTGCTTCTTGAAGTTTTTGCATTTCTCCAATAATAACAGCAACAAATAAATTAAAGAATACAAATGCTGCAATAATTACAAAGGATACAAAATAAATCCAAGCCATAGGATAAACTTCCATTGCTTCATACATAACATCTGTCCAATCTTCAAAAGTTAATACTCTAAACAAAGTTAGCATAGAAACTAAGAAGTCATTCCAAAGTCCAGATGGTAAATCATGGAAATAGAAATTCCCAATAATTGCATATATATAAAAAATTATAAACATTAAGATTACAATATCAATGATAGAAGGAATAGCTTTTATTAACATATCAATGATTTTCTTTAATTCAGGACGTGCAGTAAAGAGTCGCAGAACTCTAAATACTCTTAACATCCTTGCAATTGCTGCAAATCCTGATTGCTCTAATGGTAATAGTGTAATTACGACAATAACAAAATCAAAGACATTCCATCCTGATTTAAAGAAATTAACAAACTTTTTCTCAGCTACCATTTTAATTGCTATTTCAAATATAAAATATACTGTAACAAAATAGTCTGCAAATTGCAGAAAAATAGAGTAGTTAGTTTCAACGGCATCAATTGTCTTAAAACCTAAAACAGAAGCATATGCAAGAATAATAAATGTTGTAAGATTTGAGAACCACTTAGCATCTCTTACTTGTTCAATCTTTTGCATTGTAGTCATTAAATTAATCCTTTAAAATTGAGTATGTAGTTGTTAGCCATGCAATAATAAGCAAAGTTCCACCAATTGGTGTTATTGCTCCAAGTATTGGCATATTAAAAATTACCAATGCATATAAAGAGAATGAAAAAATTATCATCCCAACTACAATAAGCCAAGAGCTAACAATAAGTTTTTTTGATTGAGGTTTAAAATTGATTAGTAGAGCCACTATTAAAAGCCCTAATGTATTATAGAAATGGTATTCAACACCAGTATTATATACTTTTAGCATCTCAGCACTAACAATGGCTTTTAAACCATGAGCACCAAAGGCACCAATTGCAATAGCTAAAGCCATCATAAACGAAGCAATAGCAAGAAATTTTTTTGAATTGTTATCAAGAGTCATTATACTTCCCAAAATTTAATTTTGCGGAAGTATATCAAAAAAAAGTTAATAAAAACTACGCTTCTTCTGTAGATTTTTCTTTATTTTTTTCTTTGTCTTTATCTTTATCTTTTGACTTAGAGAAACCAGCACCTTTTTTCTCTTTTTTCTTTAAATCCAAATCATTAATTAATGTTTTATAGTCCATATCTTCTTGATTCATTTTTGCAAAACAAGCAGCAATTGAAGCAATAGCATTTGGTACTTCTTTTTTCTTTTTATAAGCCTGGATGTTTTTTTCGCTAACTTTAATAAGTGCAGTAAATTTAGGTATCGTTAGCTCCGCATCTAGAAGCAATTTTTTGAATTCGATGAATGTCATTTTTTTATCCGTTGTGTTTTTTTAGATTATACAGATAAATTTGTAAAAGTAAGATAAATTTATAATAAAATATAAATAAAGGTAATAAAATATATAGTTTTTATAAATTTAATTGGGTCAATTGACCCAATTAAATTATTTAACGTCAACTTCCCAGAAGAAATCAATCCACTCGTTAGCTTCTCTAACAGAGTAGTCAGGTTTTAAAATAGCAGTACTTTTGTAGAAAAGTGTAGCTAATTTAAATTCTACATTTGGGAATTTTTCATTTAAAATTTTAAGAATTTCTTGCATAGTTTCACCAGAATCAACGATATCGTCAATAACTAGAACTCTTTTTGCATGAGACATATCAGGAATATTAAAAATATTAAAAGTGTCTAATTTTAAATCACCCTCATAATGAATAGAATTTAAAGAATAAAGATTTCTCATATCTAAAGCTTGAGACATTAAGTGAGCTAAAGTAACTCCACCTCTTGCAACTGCTAATAATACATCTGGTTCATAATCTCTACAGCTATCTACTAGCTTTTGAGTATCTTCTTTAAATAAATCGTAACTGTAATAAAGTTTTTCCAAAAAATTGTCCTTATAAAATAAATGCTAATGCACTAATGAATGTTATAACTAAAATACCTAAGTTTAAATCTTTAAACTCTTTTTTAGCTAGTTTGATAATAGTATATACTAAGAATCCCGCAGCAATACCATTTGTAATTGAGAATGTTAAAGGCATTAAAATAACAATTAAAAATGCCCCTGCACTTGTTGCTAAATCAGAATCTTCAAAATTGATTTTTCCAAGTTCTGTAAACATTAATACACCAACAACAACTAATACAGGGTAAATTGCATTTGATGGAATTGATTTAAATAATGGCAACATAAATAAAGTAGTTACAAAGAACATAGCAGTAAATACAGCTGTTAAACCTGTTCTACCACCCTCTTCAACTCCTGATGCACTTTCAATAAATGCAGTAGTAGTAGAAACACCAATCATAGCACCTGCCGTTGTAGCAATAGCATCTGCTTCTAATGTTTTTTGTAAAGATTTATCATCTTTATTATTCTCTTGGAATAATTTAGCTCTTGTACCAACACCTGTTAATGTACCTAAAGTATCAAACATATCAGTAATCAAGAATGTAACAATTACAGGTAATAAAGATAATGATAAAGCACTTAAAATGTCTAGTTTGAAGAAAATTGGTTCAATTGAAGAAGGAGCAGCAATAATTTCTTTTGGTAATTCACCTAATCCAAGTGACCATGCAACAATAGAAGTAATACCTATTGCAAAAATAAATGCACCTTTAATTTTGTATGCGTATAAAGAGAAAGAAAGAATTAATCCTAATACACCTATTAATACATTTGGATTAGAGAAATCACCAAGTGAAACCAAAGTAGCATCATTTGCAGTAATCATACCCATTTGTTTTAAACCAATAAAAGCAATAAAAGAACCAATACCCGCACTAATTGCTCTTCTCAAGCTCATAGGAATGGATGTCATTATCCAAATTCTGAAGTTGGTTAAAGATAATATTACAAACAGAATACCTGATAAGAAAACAATACCTAATGCAGTTTCCCATGGCATTTTCATACCTAATACTAATCCGTATGAAAAGTATGCATTTAACCCCATACCAACACTCATTGCGATTGGCGTATTTGACCATAAACCTGAAAATAGAGTAGCTAAAATAGTAATTAATGCTGTTGCCGTAACAACGGCATCCATTGGAAGACCAGCATCAGCTAAAATAAACCCATTTACAGGAACGATATACATCATTGTTAAAAATGTTGTAAAACCAGCAGAAAACTCAGTTCCAACTGTCGTATTATGCTCTTTTAGTTTAAAAAAGTTCATAAACTTTTCCTTATTTTAAAATTAAGGACGAATTATACATAAAATTAAGTAAAAATTAATATAAATGACAGCATTTTTTCAAAAAATTTCAAAAAGTTTCTTTTACGCTTATTAATAATTGTTGATTCTCATCAATGTAAAAATATTACTATTCTACTAAGATTTTAAAATAATAAATTTAGGAGAATTAAATGAATTTACTTCCAGAAGATGCAAAAAAAATTGAAATAGATGGTTCAACAGTAGACTTTTTTGAATATAAACAAGATGGATTAATACATTATTACTTTGATACTTCAGATAGAGGTGCACCGGAACCTATGGTAAATGCCATGGCAGGTTTACAATTATTAGGTGGAGATAAAAAACTAATTATGATTAATCACAAGCCACCAATGGGTTTATTTCCAAGAATTCAACAAAATTATAATTATGAGATTATTGAATTAGAAGATGGTAGACATAAAGTTATTTTTACACATAAAGAAGGTTCAACACCAAATGTAGACTTTTCAGCTAATACTTGTGCAGGATAAAAAATGACTCCCATTTCACAGGATTTTGCACCACCATTTAAATTAGTAGCACCATACTTTATAATTGGTTCTATTTTTTATTTTTTATCAACACTTTATTCTTTCAATCTAGATATAACTAATATAAGCATTCATAGTACTAACTTATTATCATTAGCTCATCTGTTTTTATTAGGTTTTGCAATGATGGTAATTTTTGGTGCAATGGCTCAACTTATTCCTGTGACATTAGAAGTTGGTCATTTTAGTGTTGAATTTTATTACTTAATATATCCATTTTTACTAATTGGAACAATATTAATGGTATTAGGTTTTTCAATTAATAATACTTTTTTACAATATGGTGGAATATTAGTATTTATCTCAATGATTATATTTCTAGCAGAAACATTTTTGACTATTAACAAAGTTAAACAATACTCAAATGTAATTAAAAGTATTGTCGTATCTAATATCTTTTTAACACTTGGAATTGTATTTGGAATTTTAATGGCATTAACATATGCAGGACAAATAAATACTAATATAGAACAAATACTAAAAGCTCATGTATACTCAGTAATTTTAGGATACATAACTATTACTATTATGGCTTTATCATTAGTTCTTATTCCAATGTTTGGATTATCTCATAATTTTTCACAGAAACCATTAAATATGGCTGTAATATTAATGAGTATATCAACTACTATTGTAATAATATCATCTATTTTCTCAATTGCTATAATTGATAAACTAGCATATTTACTTTCAGTTGTCTCTTTACTTATTTATTTTTATCAAGTGTACTTGATTTTTAAAACAAGAGCAAGAAAAGAGAATGATATTTATGTAATATCACTGTTTATGGCTTTTATAGCTTTTGTTTTATCTATAGTTTCTGGTTTTTTATGGATATTTATTGATAATGAAAGATTATTAATAACAGCAGCATGGTTATTATTTTGTGGTTTTTTTACATTTGTAATTATAGGTCACCTATATAAAATTATTCCTTTTTTAGTTTGGTTTGAAAAATTCTCACCACTTGTAGGAAAACAAAAAGTACCGATGCTAATGGACATGGTTCCAAAAAAAGCTTCTTATTATCAATTTGCTTTTACATTACTAGGAACAATAGTTTCAACATTTGGTTTAATATTTGCAGAAAATAGTTTATTTAAAGCAGGTATTTCATTTTTAGCAATAGGCGCAATTTTTTTAATAAATAATATAATATATATAATAAGGTATAAATAATGTATACAAAAGAAGAAATATTTAAAGCAGTATCAACAGTTAACGATCCAGAAGTAGGATTTAATCTAGTAGAGTTAGGTCTTATTTATGATGGAACTTGTGATGAAGAAGGAAATGTAATTGTAACAATGACATTATCAACAAAAGCTTGTCCACTACACCAAATGATTGTAAACTGGGTTGAAGAAGCAGTTTTAAGAGAACTTCCAAAAGCACAAAATGCAACAGCAAATGTAATTTGGGAGCCAGCATGGAATATTACTATGGCAGAAGATCATGTAATAAAAGCATTAGCAAATTAGATTTTTAATCTAATTTGCTTTAAAATACTTTTTAAATAAACTTAACCAAACACTCTCTTTTGAAACTTCGCTTTTATCAATAATAGATGCTAATATTCTAACACCTTTTTCAATATCATCAAAAGAAGAATTAGTAAAATTCAATCTTGCTTCATTTGTTTTTTTATTTAAATAAAATACTTCCGCTGGCACAAAAGCAATACCCTTTAACATTGCCTCTTCTGCCAACTTCATACTATTGGTATTAAAACTTCCATAAATAAACATTCCACCTTTAGGTCTATTAAACTTAAATGAAGGAATATATTTTTCTAAACAATCAGCCATAAAATTCATTTTCATTCTATAATCAATATTTAACTTCTTTATATGAGAAAATAAATCATGTGAATTCAAATATTCATCTAAAATCATTTGGTTCAAAGTTGAAGTATGTAAATCTAATGATTCTTTTACAACTAATAAATTATCTATTAACTTCCTATTAGCTCTTATCCAACCAATTCTTAAGCCAGGAGCAACAATCTTTGAAAAGGAACCTAAATGAAAAGCTCTTTCACAATATTTTGAAATAGGTATATTATATTCATTATCAAAATTTAAAAAAGTATAAGCTCCATCTTCAATAAAAAAAGATTTTTTTCTATTAATTATATTAATTAAAATTTCTCTCTCAATACTATTATAAGAATTTGTTGAAGGATTCTGAAAATCACTAATTGCATACAATATATTTGAACTATTTAATTTACTAGGTAATTCACTTATATATTTAAAAGAATCTATCTTCATATTTAAACTTCTAAAAGCACCTATTGCACCAATATAAGATGGTTGTTCAATAATTACATTCTTTTTATCTAAAGATTTAACAATAATATCAAAGGCTTGTTGACTTCCACTTGTAATTAATATTTCATCAGCAGATGTTTTAAAACCTAATTTTTCAGTATAGATATCTGCAATTTTTTGTCTTAATCCTATTAATCCTCTAGATGAACTGTATTGTAAAGCCTTTCTATTTTTCAATACAATAGCACTTGCATTTTGAATCTCTTCTAAGGGAAATAATCTTTCATCAGGTAAACCACCAGCAAAAGATATTGTATTTTCATCTATAACATCTAATATTTCTCGAATATATGATCTTTTATTTCCTTTACTCATTTTTCTTCCTATTTTTATTTGTAGTATAGGAAAATAACTCATTTACTTCTTTATCTTATATTTCATTTTTTTTGTCTTATATTGCTATTTTTTTTGTTATAATACAAGATGAAAAAAGAGACAAAACAAGAACGAGCTGATATTATTAACAAAAGTATCTATTATATGTATAAATATATAGATACAAATATTACATTAGATGAATTATCAAAATTAAATCATATATCAAAATATCATTATCATAGGATCTTTAAAGAAGAAACAGGTGATAATTTTTCTGACACTCTTACTTCAATTAGGCTACAAAAAGCTGCAAATTTATTAATCTCAAATAAATTATCTACAATTACAGAGATATCAGTAAATTGTGGTTATACATCTCACTCCTCATTTATTAAAGCCTTTAAAAAAAGATTTGAATACACTCCAAGTCAATGGAGAAAAGGTTCCTATATAGAGTATACAAAAAGATTACTAGATGAAAAAGATATTAAACCATTAGATTTAGAAGCAACAATAAAAGTAAATGATGAAATCCATTGTGCATATATAAGGCACAAAGGTTATAACAAAAATATTAAACATACATGGGAAAGATTAAGAGCATTTGCATATGAGTTAAATATTAATACCTTTGACGAAATTGGTTTACATCATGATAACCCAAGTATAACACCATTAGAAGATTGTAGATATGTTGCAGCAATAAGTATTCCAAAAGACATAGAAATAAAAAATAGAATCTC
>DKNG01000237.1:0-2634 GCA_002470185.1 Arcobacter sp. UBA7394
GCAGGTAAATATATATTTAGTGAAGAAATAAAGAGTTTATACAATAATACTAAATGTCTAATAATCTATCATCATCTCAATAGAACAATGACTCATGATAAACAAGTAGAGTTATTAAAAGAAAAACTAGAAGATAAATATAAAAAAGTTTTAGCTATAAAACATAAACCATACTCTCCTAGAGTTTATTTTTTTGTTTGTAGTGATGAGAAAATATATGAGTTTTTAAAAGAGAAACTAAAAGAGTTTGAAAGCTCTTTTAGTATTCATTGGAAGTTATTCTTATAAAACAACTATGGCTTGAATTTTAGATAATAGACTTTTTTCACTATTAAAGTCTTTTTCATTCCTAGCTGGTTCTAGTGTTGTTATAGAGGTCTTTCCTATTATATGTCTATACTCTTCTCCTACACTATTTTTAAGCCTTATACTCCAAATATTGTGCATTACAAGTGCTTCATTATCTTTAACTCCAACATAAAGCATAATATGACCTTTTAGATAAATCAAAGTAGAGAAGGGAATAGCATTTTGCTTAATATACTCTTTCTTTTCTTTGTTTGATAGTTTTGAAATATCATATACTTTTCCATTATCTGTTTGTGCTTTGGAGTTTCTTTTTAGATATTTTCCAAAGGGTGCAAAAAAATCCCTTGTAAAACTAGAGCAATCTCTATTATTCATCAACCCACCCCAACCATAGGGTTCATTCATTAAAGTTTTTGCTATTTTGATTCTATTTTCTGTATTAAACTCTATTGGGAATTTACTGATATTCTCTTTTTTTATTGATACTTCTGATATTAAAGCATTTTGATTATAATCTGCTCTTGCTATTAAATATTTCCCATCTTTTTTAGGAAATAAAGTACCAACTTTTATAAATTCTCTAAAAATTTTGTCATATAATGCAAATTTCTCTTTTATTGCAATTTCATAAGAGTTTGTTTGAAACTCTTTTATAAAATCATCATTTACAAATGCAATATCATTAATGCTAACCCATCCTGCAAAACTAGAAGCTTGCATATATACCCAAGCTCTGTCTTTTGAAAAGTGTGATATTAAAATAGGGCTATTTATTTTAAGTAAGGAGTTTTGATTATAATCAAAAGGAAACCCCTCTCCTTGTTTATTAGGATCTAAAAACATTACAGATTTTGTAGGAAAAACTCTAACGTTTGTGTTTCTTATTGAGATTGCTTTTTTTAATACTTGATTATAGTTTTTAAAGTTAGAATTATCTATTTGTTTTGAAAACCATGATTGAGAAGCTTTATTATGATTTTCTAAATAAATATCTTTTAATCTGTATTTAAATCCCCAAGTTGCATCATCCATACTTGAAATCATCTCTTCTTGATTCCAAGGTCTAAAGTATTTATCTAAAAACTTTGAAGCCTCTTTTTTTTGATTCATAAAATTATCATTAGCTCTATAATTTAAATCAGATAATTTCTTATCTTTAATAGTAATATTAGATATACTTGAGGAACAAGCATTAAAAAATAGAGATATTATTAGAATAGTTAAATATATAAAAAGTTTATTATTTCTCAAAAATACTCCTTTTTTGTATATTCTATCCTAATTGAAATTCAATTGTAAACAACTTAAAATATAATATTTTACATTTTTATTTTATATTGGAGAAATATGCCTATTAGTAAAAGTTTAGAAAGTAAAACATTCTTAGTATTTGAGTTTATTGCTCTTTTTATTGTATTTCCATTAGTATTATATATAATTGTTCCAACTCCTGTATTGCCTTTTTTATGGCTTGTTTGTGCTTGGTGTTTATATATTTTATTAAAAGATGAAAAGTTCAATAGAAAAAATCTATTAAGAAATGAAGTTATAAATTCAAATATAAAAATAATATTACTTCAGTTTTTGGGAGTTTCATTTTTTATTACATTATTTATGATGTTTTTTATGCCTGATATGTTTTTTTCTTTGATTAAAGAAAATCCAATTTTTTGGCTTGCTGTAATAGTTTTGTATCCTTTACTTTCTGTTTATCCTCAAGAGTTAGTATATAGAGCTTTTTTCTTTCATCGATATAAATCATTATTCAAAAACAATGAGTATCTAATATTAACAAATGCTTTTTTATTTGGTTTTATGCATATAATTTTTCATAATTGGATTGCGGTGATACTCACAATTGGTGGAGGCTATATATTTGCTAAATTATATATTAAAACTCACTCATTAAGTCTTTTATTTATTGCACACTCCTTATATGGATGTATGCTGTTTACAATAGGTTTAGGAGAGTTTTTTTATACAGGAACAGTAGCTACTATAGAGCAGACCTTTAAGTTTTAAAGGTCTTTTATTAAAAGCTAAATTTTCTTTTTAATTTGAAGAAGTATAAAACTGTTCTATATTGAATAAACATAAATGGAAGCATTAATACAAAGTATGCAAGAGAGTATTTTGTAATTACCTCATTATATGTAAGTCCAAAGTTTATGAAAAACATTCCAAATACCATTAGAGCAACTCCTGGACATATTAATGCAAAAGAGACAGGAGATTTATTTTCACCATTAATGAACTCTTCAAAGTATCCGATTTTTTTCATTATTTGATATCCAAGTATTCCAAATATAATTTGAAGAGATAATA
>DKNG01000237.1:2807-3204 GCA_002470185.1 Arcobacter sp. UBA7394
TCAAACATATTTTTAAAGCCAAGAGTAATTTTGATTACAAGTAAAATAAGTGCAACTGAGCTAAAAAATAAAGCTCCAAATATACCAATAGCATTTATTGAGATATTGTGGCTCATAGCTCCAGGAGCTGCAAAACCAACTGCTATCATTGAAAAAGCAAATATTGAAATCATTTGAGATAAGTTATTGTTTTTTGCACAATCAACATCTCCATTTATTAGTATTCTTGAAAAGTAATTGAAAAATATTTTTAATGCATAAAAGCCACAAAGTAAAAATCCTATTAATGCAAAAGGAAATAAATACTCAACAATACTCCATAAGTTTGGAACAAACACAGCTCCTAAAACAAAGCATACATTTATTGTCATTGCCAAAGTAAGTGGTAAAGTAATTA
>DKNG01000237.1:3290-7188 GCA_002470185.1 Arcobacter sp. UBA7394
AATTGTTTTATATTCCAAATTAATAGTTTGAAATGTAGTGTGGCAAATAATATTATAAATAAAAGTGAGACTACAATAATAGCTGATAACCAAGTACCTTTTAATAGTTCAGGATATATAAAATCAAAAGTAGCCATGGGGCTTCCTTTGTGTGGTACTAGAAACATTAAATACATAAAAAATGATACAGATAAACCACCTGCTCCTAATGCTGATAAAAAACACATAGGTGTGAATTTTTCTCTTAAAATCATTGAAAATCCTTATAGTTGTTTCTTTTATATTACTTTAAATTATATTAAATACTTATAAATATTTAATAAGTTTTTCTTATGTAAATAATCAATATATTTGTTTATATTGGCAACTAAGTCTATAATAGATATAGTTTCATAATTAATTAAAAAGAGTAGTAATGTACAAAATTTCCGTAAGTAAAGAGTTATTTGAAGATATATTGTTAAAGAAAACACTTGTACTTACAAAAGAGAATAATCGTTATTGGAAAAAAGAGTTACTAGAACCAAAAATAATAGATGATAAAATCTCTTATGAGATTAGACAGTTTGAACAATTAACAATTACTAATGGTTTAGGTAATGATAAACCACAGTTAGTAATAGAGTGTAATAAGGTAGCTTATTCAAGCTCTTTTGATAGATTTGAGTTTAGTCTTGGTAAAGTCTTAGAACAGAAGAATACGACTATGGGAGAGGATTATAAAGATAATCTAATCGAACAACTACTAAAAGAGAAACAACTTTTAGAAGATAGAATGACTAGAGATTATTTAACAGGTGTTTTTAATCGAAAAAAGATGGAAGAAGATTTAGAAAAATACGTAAAACAAAATAATGCTTCACTCCTTTGTGCTATTTTTATAGATGCTGATAGGTTCAAAGACATAAATGACAATTATGGACATGATGCTGGAGATAGGGTCTTACAGTATCTTGGTGAAAAACTTCGAACTCATGCATATTATTTAAATGGAGAAGTATATCGTTATGGAGGAGAAGAGTTTGTGATTTTATGTTTCTTACCATCTTTGATGCTTGAATCAAAACTAAATGATTTACAAAAAGACATTAAGTCTCAAAAGGTACATCACTCAAATAAAGACATTTCAATTACTGTTAGTATTGGGGTTTCTTTTTATAAAAATTATAATGATAAAGATAAATTACTTCAAAAAGCAGATGAGGGTGTTTATAAAGCCAAAGCTAATGGCCGAGATAGAATAGAAATTTTCTATAACAACTAGAGAAAACTCTAGTTATTACAAGAAAAACTATTTAGCAATTTTGTTAGCGATTGCTTCGATGTCTGCATCAGATAATGAAGATACTTGACCTTTCATTAAACCTTTCATTGGACCACCGTAAGAACCATCTTTATAACCTTTCATTGCTGCAATGAAATCTGCTTTTGACATATCTTTAATTACTTTTGATTTACCTAAAGCTGCTTTTTCACCGTTTGCTCCGTGACATCCTGCACACTTAGCGTATGGGTTAGCAAATGCTACACATGCTGCAAGTAAAGATGCTGCGATTACTAGTTTTTTCATATTAAATCCTTCTACATTGTTTTTTAATAAGATACATTTTAATGAATTTCTTATTATAAGTACTTGATTCTAGTCAATAAAAGTGGAAAAAAAGTAGAAAAGTATAAAAATATAGCAAAAATGCTATATTTTTATTTAGTAAGAAGTTCTTTTTTTAGTTCTTCTTTGTTTACCTTATTCTTATCTGAAGGTACAAGAGGTAAAGATTTCTTATAAATTATTTGTGATGGAATCATATATGAAGCTAAATGCTTTTTAAGTTCAAAGATAATTTCTTTTGGAGCAAGTTCACTTTGTGCACTATATACTAAAACAATCTCTTCTTCAATATCTGGATTCTGCACTGAGAATACAGCACATTGATCAATTTCTTTAATATTTTTAGCTACTACTGATTCAATCTCATAAGGACTTACTCTAAATCCTCTTGTTTTAATCATATCATCATGTCTAGATACAAAGTAGAAATAACCTTCTTCATCTTTATATACATAATCCCCAGTTGCAATTACCGTTTCATCTGCTAATTGCCCATCTAGGTCAATTACATCTTTTAGAATTTGAATAGATTTGAATCTCTCACTAGTTTCAATTGGTGCATTCCAGAATCCTTTATAGATGTAACCACCTCTATGGATTAATTCACCAACTTCTCTAAGTCCACACTCTTTACCTTCTTCATTAATTACATATAACTCAACATCAGGAATTGCTTTTCCAATTGAATCAGGTCTAATATGAATTTGTGATGGGTCTAAGTACGTTGATCTAAATGCTTCTGTTAAACCATGCATAGAATAGAACTTTGCATCAGGGAAGAATTTATCTAAATCTTTTAACATCTTTTGAGTTACATTTCCACCTGAAGATGTAAGAATTCTTACTTTTGATAATAGTTCAATACTTGGAAGTCTATGTTCATCTTCATCAAACATAGCAGTAATATTAATAGGCATTAATGGTACTACTGTTACATTATCATTGATTAAGTGATTGAAGAAGTCATTAGCTAAAATAAGTCTATGTAAGGCTAAAGTAGCTCTTTTATACAATGTACAAAAGATTTGATTTAGACCATAATCAAGATTAAAAATTAAAGTTCCAGAGATAACATCGTCTTCTTTTAAATCTAAATATTGAGATACAACTCTAGCAGAATCAATTAAGTTTCTATGAGAGATTACAATACCTTTTGGTTGTCCTGTAATACCAAATGAATAAGTAATTACAGCATTGTCATGACCATTTACATCATGGTAATATGGTTTATTATAGTATTTATAAATTTCTTCAAAAGATGGAATATCTTTTTGAACTGTTTCATAAGAAATAATATGACCAGCAAAATTGATTTTCTCTATACTCTCTAATTTATCAGTAATAATACATTTAATATCACAATCATTAGTAATATATTCTACTTGTTCAGACTTTAATAGTTTGGTTAATGGAACTAAAACATAATCAGTAGATAAAATAGCAAGAATTGCAATAACTTGGTCTATTCCTTTTGTTGAATAAACACCAATTCTAGTTCCCTTTGGTAAATCTAATTCTTTTAAATAAAAGGCAACTTGATTTACTTTTTTTAATAAGTCAGTATATGAAATGTTTTTTGAATTGAAAGTAATTGCTGTTTTATCTCCATGAGATAATGCAGCATCTTCAATTAAAGTTCTAATACAGTTAATAGACATTTATATTTCCTTTTATTTTTCTTTCACGCCAAGAGTCCAAATATCGTAATTACTATCCATTACGATGTTTGGATTATGTTGTGAACTTAATATTTTTTGATAGAAAAATGATACAATATCTTCAATTTCTTCCGGCTTTAATACTTTAGATATTCCACCTGTAAATACGATTGAATTTAGTGCATGTAATTTTAAATTAATATATGCTTTTCTATAAGTTGATACTTTACAAAGTACTAAGAAAATAGCTAATTGCATTAAAATAGTAGTTGCTTTTTCGCTTGTTTCATCAAAGATATGTTCTGTAACTTTTAAGTGAGCTAATAATTCATAAACAAATTCATTATTCTTAGCTGCAAAAATTAGAGACTCTTTTGATTTATAAACCCCAAGTTTTTTAAATACTAATCTATCGTACTCATTTTCTGTAACCATATTTTCATCTACTAAATCTTTTGAGTAGTGAATATCAGTAGTCGCTCCACCAATATCAATAAGAATATATGGATTAGCTACTGTAAATTTAGTACCAATATATGGTAATGTTTTATTTACAATATATGGAGTTGAGAAAATTTGGTTTGAAGTAATATCATATAAGTGTTTGATATCTTCTTTCCCCATAATATCT
>DKNG01000237.1:7271-13493 GCA_002470185.1 Arcobacter sp. UBA7394
GTAATAATATTTGGTAAAACTACTAAGTTCTCAATATTTTCACTTAAATAAGGAGCTTCTTTTTGACTACCTGTATATACAATATTTGAGTAATTAATATCATTTAAAAATTTAAATAGTTTTTCATCAAAGATTTTAGAAACTGAATCAATTCCACCTACAACTATAACAACATCGATTAATTCACTAGGTCTTGAAGTTGTATCAATATCTTTATATAAAACAGTATCAATAATATTAATACCAGAGTTAAAAGCAATATTAGTTGCATATTTTAATGAAAAGGAATTACTAATCCCAATAATAAGTGTACTTAATCCACCATTTGCTGATGAACAAATATATACATCTTCTTTTTCATAAGAGTTAATTGTATCACCACATTTATATGTTAAATCATCATAAATATCTTTGTTGAAATCTCTAAAGTGTTGTTCAACACCTTTTGAAGTACTCATTTTAAAATAAGTACTTCCCACATCAATTAACAGTTTGTCATTTGTATTTTCGTTTACTTGGCTCATTATTGCATAATCCCTATATCATGGATAATATCATTTACGATTGAAGTCGTATCTTTTGTTAAATCACATTGCGCTTTTTCATATTCAAAACATCTATCAGGAATTGGAACTTTTCCTTTTTTTATAATTCTAATGTTTTTCTTTTTATCTCTAATTGTAATCATCTCATTATTATTAATAATATGTGGAGAGAATGGTACGTCAATAGTTCCATTTTTAATTGAGTTAAATACTTTTCTCCATAATGTGTCAGCTTTATCATTGAATACAGCTTCCATAATTGCCATTACTTCTAAAGTTAGAATCTCTTCTTCCTCTTCATCTACTATATTTGGTAAACCATTTAAGATTCTTAATAAATATTGAGTGTTTGCTACTGTTTCAGCATTTGCTTCTTTTGTAGGAATTCCAGAAGCTTCTTGTTTTGTTTTTGTAATAAGTTTATTTGCTCCAACCATAGATGCAATTACAGTTGACATATTAATTAATTGTCCTGCAAAGTTTGGATCCATTGGGAAAGCACCCATCCATTGGTGGTAAACTAAGTGAATATCAGCATCCGTTACACCAATTTCATGAGCATAATGTTTTGCTAGTTTTTTAATTACTGCACCCATTACAATATCTTGGTTCATAGAACCTGTTTGTGAGAATGAAACAGAGAATGATTTTACACCTTCTTCAAGGGATAATAACATCTCAAGTAATTGAATTACAATAGTAATACAAGGAGGAACAAGTGTTGCTGTTAATGGTCCAAATGATTCTCTATTAATAGGTTCATTTAGTTTTGAGTAATCAGCACAAACTCTCTCAACGTATTTCCAGTATAAAAAGGCTTTATCTAATGGGAAGTTTTTTGAATATGGTAAAAGGTAAGTAATTGGACCACCTTCAATTTCAAAAATACCAGAAGCAATTGCAGTTTCAATTAAAAGTCTAGCATCAGGAGTACCATGTCTTAAAGAAATAGGTTTATCAAAATGAGTCATCATTTTTCTAGTATTTCTATATCCATGCGTTACTAGTGGATATCCATTTAACATATCTACTTCATTTTCTTCTGAAAGTCTTAACATTTTCTTTGCAGTTTCGTAGTCATTTAATCTTGTATTTGAATCAATAGTACAAGGTAATACATCTACATCAGCTTTATCAAAAAATTCGTAAAGTGCAAACATTTTGTCATAAGTTGGGAATCCACCTCTTGGCTGAACTAACATCTTATCTTTTGTTTTAAAGTTATGAGAAATGAATAAGTTTTTTGAAGCGTTTTTTACAAACTCTTCAACTTCTGCAAAATCAAATCTATCTACATATTCATTGTTTAATATGATATTTCTTTCTTCTTGCAATAAACTCATCTATTTATTTCTCTCTTTCATAAAATCTTCTAATGCATCAAGACCTGTATTTAGGTCAACTTGGTGGAATACTAAATCAAATCCATAGTTCTTGAATCTTGGAACAATATCTTCTGCACTTCCAGTTCCTACTACTAAATTCCCACCAATCATAAATACAACATCATCTAAAAGATTTCCATATTTTGATTTTAAAATTTTAAGTTCTCTTGCCCAACCTTCGGCTTCACCATTAAGTGATGATATTAATAAAATATCAGCATCAGTTTCAATCACAGCATCAACAAATTCTTCTAAATAAGTATTAACACCTAAGTTAAATACTTCGAATTCTCTTGCTTGAAGTGAAAGTTCAATAAGTCTATTTGCTACAACGTGTATGTCGTTTCCTACTACGCCAGTTACTACTTTCATATTATATACCTAAATTCTTTTTTTATTAGTTTCTTCTTTATTTAAGGCAGATATATTATCCAAAAAGTGGTTAGATTTTTATTAGTTTTGTATAAGTGCTGATTATGATAAAGTATTAGACAATTATATATTTAAAAAAGTTTCATATTAATTATATAAAAATTACAGTTTTTATAATCTCTTTTAATACCTAATTTTTTTATTTTATAAGAAGTCTTTTTCACTTAAGTTTAGCCAAAAATCATCAGATCTATTACAAATATAAAAGATAGAAAATATTGTTATGATAGTTAGGATTATTATATAGAAGTACATACTTTTCCTTTTTTTTATTTATATATTATAAAAAGGAAAAGTGTTGAAGCGGTGTTCTTTTTAAGAAATTAATTCTATTGTATTTCTTCCATTTTCTTTAGCATTATATAAAGCATTATCAGCTCTTTGTAATAAGGTGTCAACTGTATCATTTTCTTTGTATGAACTTATTCCAAAACTAGCAGTAACATTTTTTTTCATTCCAAAATCAGAGTGTTCTAATACATCTTTTAGTTTTGAAGCTAGTTTCTTTGTATTTTCAATATCACTATTAGGACAAATGATTAGAAATTCTTCTCCACCCCATCTTCCTACAAAATCAGTAACTCTTGTATTTAGGCGTAAAATAGAAGCAATTTGTACTAAGACTTTATCTCCAATTAAATGTCCATAATTATCATTTATTGATTTAAAGTGGTCAATATCGAGCATTATTATTGAGGAGTTAGTTTTATATCTCTCAAAAGTTTGTAGCTCTTTTTCTAACAAAATATCTAATTTAGCTCTATTATAAAGATTTGTTAACTTATCTTTTTTTGATAGTTTTTCAATAGTTTTTTTATCTGTAATATCTTGATTAATAGTTGTAAAGGCTTTTATTTTGCCTTGTTCATTAAAAATTGGAGATACTATTAGTTTTATCCAGTACTCTTCACCATTTTTTTTCTGATTTTTAATTTCGTTTTCCCAAATCTCACCTTTTGCAAGGGCTAACTCCATTTTTTCAAAGACTTTTTCTGAAGTATCTGGATGTTTTAAAATATTGTATTTTTGACCAATTAATTCTTCTTTTGAATATCCTGTCATATCACATAAAGCAGAGCTACAATTAAGAATTATGCCTTTTGTGTCAGTTGTTGCTGTCATGACATTTGTATCAATAATATTGTGATACTCTTTTAATTCTTTGGCAAGAGTTTCTTTGTGAGTAACATTTTCGATTAAACCAAATAATATACTTATATTACCGTCTTCATCTAATTCTAAAGCTTTGGCTTTACTTGAAAAATATTTGATTGTATCATTGTTCTTATCATAGTATGGAAAGGTATTGTTGTACTCTTTTTTCTCTTGGTTAAGAAGTTCTAAGTACTCTCTTATAATCAAATTTGCTTTATCTGTAGAGGCTAAGTGTACGTTTTTAATATAATCTCCAGCAATTGGACAAGTATCAACTACAGAGTGTTTTTGTGCATTAATATCTAAATTAAAAGTACTAACCATAACTTCATTACAATAAAAATAGCCTGGGTCATTTTTATAATCTATAATCCACCATGAGAGATCTGAAAAGTTTAAAGTTTGTTCAAATTGTTCAATATAATTAGTAATATTTTTTTTCATGAAATTATTATACAATAATTATCTAATTTAATATAACCATTGTTATAACAGTATTTTATTTAAGTTGGGAGTATATAAAAGAAGAGTAAATCTTCTTTTATAATTCAGATTGAATTAAATCAATTAATTGATCTAAACCAAATGTTTCTAAAGGTTTTCCATTTACAAAGAATGATGGAGTTTTTGATGCACCTAAAGTTTTAGCATCTGCTAAATCTTGTTTTACAATAGCATCAAGTTTAGGATCTTTCATATCATCTGTTAATTTATTCATATCAAGTAATTCTGATTTTAAAAGAATTTCCCATAAAATATTTAATTGACCAACATGATTTTTTACCCAATATCTTTGCGTTACAAGAACAAGATCTAAAACATCTTCATATTTACCTTGCTTTTTTGAAGCTTCAAGCATCTTTACAATCTCATCAGAGTTTTTATGAAAAGGAGCATATCTATAAACTACTTTTAGATTTCCTTTATTTTGCTTTAAAATCTCTTTTACATATGGATGAAATTGTGCACAAGTTCCACAAGCTGGGTCTAAAAACTCAACAAGTTCTACTTTTGCATCTGGATTTCCTTTTACGTAAGAATACTCCCTAACAAGGGCTGAATAGTTAGCTTTTACATTTGAAGCTATTTGTTCATTTTGTTTATTTTTGTAAATATAACCACCTACAAAAAACAATGCCACAAGGCATATAACTGAAATAATTACAATTTTTTTGTTTTGCATTTTTTCACCTTATAATTTAATAATGCGGGTATATTAGCATAAGTTGTATAGATTTTGTGTGTATTCTAGCTTAGAGGAATTTTAAATTATGGTAATTGTGATTTTGCTTTTATTTTCTCTTCTAGATTTCTTTTTGTTCTATTAATTGCATTATTAATTAGTGCCAAGTTTTTTGTATTTGATGTAAGCTTACTTGCTTGTTTATAAAGTAAATTTGCATTACTTAGATTAAATACAGCTTCATAAGTTAAAGCAAGATTATATAAAACTTCCCAACTTTTATTTGCTAATTCGAAATTTAATTCTTTTAATAAACTTTGTGCAGTATTTATATTATTATCTTCAATTAATTGAGCAATATTTGATAGGGTGCTTTTTTGTTCTTTTGTTATGTTTTTATTATCATCAAATTCTTCTATTATCTCTAATTCAAAATATTTATAGTGAGGTGAAATGTCTCTTTGAATTTCATAGGCTATATCTTCTGCAAGCTGTGAATTAATCTCTTTTTTATCCCTTGTAAACCTTGGGAAAGTGTAATAATATTCATCATAACATTTATTTATTTCTCTTGTTTTAGTATATATTTTACTAAATAGTATCTCTTCTTCATTTGAATCTAAAAGTTCTATTTTTGTGCTAACTTTGTAATATCTATTTTCACAAGGTATATATCTATTGTAGTACTGAATACATCTTTTTACCTTGTTGTTTTTATCATATTCATATATTCTACATCTTTGTCTATTTAAATCTTTTTTATAATATACGTCATAGTTTAGAGATGATTCTAATACTTTACCTTTTATTATTGCATCTACGTTTTCTTCATTTGTTTTCAAAACAAAAACTTTTTTTTGTTTGATTATTGTATTTGATAGTTTATTTTCTATTGCTTCTGTTTGATTAATATTGTCAGAATCAAACTGTTCTATAAATAATGAATTGATTTTTTCATTTGGAATAAGTGAAGGATGTAAAGATTTTACAGTTAATTTTGGAGTACATCCGCTTAGTATTAAAATACAAATACTTAGAAATAGAGTATAGAATATTTTCATAATGTTCCTTTTATGAGAATATTTTATACTATTTTTGTGTAAAAAAAGTGTGTTCTATTATTTTATGTTTTTTACGTTTATTAACATCTCTTTTAATTTTTTCTCAAAATCTATATGCGTCATTACTTTTGCGTGAGAAACATCATCTAATATTTCGTAAGCAAAGATATTTTTGATATTAGTTTTTAGATTATCAAAGTGCTGTTTTTTTATTACTAAATCATCTTTTACTTCAAATAATGCAATTGGAGTTTTCACATTTTGAATATATTTAATTGACTCAAATTTATGTTTTAATAATAAATCAATTGGAAAAATAGGATATTTTCCTTTTGCAATTGCACTTATTGAATCATAAGGAGTAATTAAAATAATCGCTTTTGATTCTCTTTTACTAGCTAAGTAAGATACAACACCAGTTCCTAGACTTTTACCTATTAGAATTACTTCTTTGTTTTTAG
>DKNG01000022.1:0-8454 GCA_002470185.1 Arcobacter sp. UBA7394
ACTGTAAGTGCTGGAGCTTGTACTGGTTTAGGTATTTCTCCAAAAGATATCGGTACGGTAACTGGTATTGTAAAAGCATATACTACTAGAGTTGGTAACGGTCCTTTCCCATCAGAAGATTTTACAGACGAAGGTCAAAAAATTGCTGATATTGGTAAAGAAGTAGGTGTTACAACTGGTCGAGGTAGAAGATGTGGTTGGTTTGATGCAATTGCAGTAAAACACGCTTCTAGATTAAATGGTTGTGACCAATTATCATTAATGAAACTTGATGTATTAGATGGTTTCCCAAAAATTAAAATCTGTGTAGCTTATGATTTAAATGGTGAAAGAATTGATTATATGCCATCTGATTTAGATAATGTAAAACCTATTTATGAAGAGTTTGATGGATGGGATACACTAGTTGGTGTAAGAGATTATGATGCACTTCCAGAAAATGCAAAAAAATATATTGAAAAGATTGAAGAAGTTACTTCAACAAAAGTTGGTATAGTATCAACATCACCAGAGAGAGCAGACACTATTATAAGAGGGTAGAAAGATGAGAATTAAGTTACATCACACACCGTATATTTCTAAGAGAATTACGAGAGATTTAGTAAATTGTAGTTTTGTTGAAGTTAGAAAAGAAAAAAGTAGTATAGAAGTTGAAATCGAAAGAATCATCGATGCTGATATTGAAAAAGAGTTTGATCTTGACGAAAAAGTTGAAACAATTCTAGATGAGCAAGAAGAAGAAATTGAAAATCTTAATGCGGATAGAAGACAGCTTTTTTGGATGACAAAAAAGAGATTAGCAAATGATTTTGGTGTAATCTTAAATAATGAAGATAGATTCTCAGACATTGCACACCAAATTTTAGACTTTTTATGGGAAGAAGATTATATTCATTACACTTGTTCAGATAACCAAGTGAAGAATATCATTTTCTCTTCTATTGATGAGTTTATGAAAGGTTTTGAGCAAGCAGATTCAGCAGTATTGACAAAACTTAAAAGTTATAAAAGAAAGTTAATACCTGGAACTGAGGATTATGATTTAGTTTATCATAGATTATATGAAGAGGAATTAATTAAAAGAGGGTTAATATAATATGCAAAAAGTATGGATATATTTAGAGAATGGAACATTCTTAGAAGCAAAATCTTTTGGTGCAACTGGAACATCAGTTGGAGAGATCGTATTTAATACATCATTAACTGGATACCAAGAGATTATTACTGATCCATCATATGCTGGACAATTTGTAACTTTTACAATGCCAGAAATTGGTAATGTTGGTGTAAATGAAGATGATATGGAAAGTAAAACTGCATACTGTAAAGGTGTGTTTGTAAGAACTTATCATCATGAATACTCTAACTATAGAGGACAAAAAGATTTAGATGCACTATTAAAAGAACATGGTGTTTTAGGAATCACAGAAATTGATACTAGATATTTAACTAAAATGATTAGAGATGAAGGTGCTATGATGATGATTGCATCTACTGAAATTTCAGATAAAGATGAATTAGCTAAACAATTAGCTGCATCTCCTAGAATTGAAGATATTAACTACATTGAAGAAGTATCAACTAAAGAAGCGTATATCCATAAATTTGGTGCGTGGAATCATGAAAACAAAGCTTATAATAAAGCTGTGATGAGTGATAAAAAAGTTGTTGTTGTTGATTTTGGTGTTAAAAGAAATATCTTAAATGAATTAGTAGAATCTGGTCTTGAAGTTGAAGTTATTCCTTCATCTTTTAAAGCTGAAGAATTAATTGCAAGATTTGAAGCTAATGAAATTGGTGGAATCTTCTTATCAAATGGACCTGGTGATCCATTAACATTAACAGAAGAGAAAAAACAAGTTCAAAAATTAATTGAAGCAAACATTCCAATGTTCGCAATTTGTTTAGGACACCAAATGTTATCAATTGCTCATGGATATGATACATACAAATTAAAATTTGGTCAACATGGTGGTAACCATCCAGTTGCTAACCCATCAAAAGTAGTTGAAATTACTGCGCAAAACCATAACTATAATGTTCCAGATAATATTATTGAAATTGCTGAGATTACTCACCAAAACTTATTCGATAATACTATTGAGGGTGTTAAATATAAGAACAAAGATATCTTCTCTGTTCAACATCACCCAGAAGCGTCTCCAGGGCCGCATGAGTCTAAATATATCTTTAACGAATTCGCAAAAATAGTGAAGTAATTCACTATTTTAAAAATTTTGTTGTTGATAAAATAATATAACTTATTTGATATTATTTATAACTAGTGGATAATATCCACTAGTTGATTTGAGGTTTGATTCTTTAAGGAGAGTTAAATTGTTTTCTTAGCTTTCTTGATATAATTCTTTAATTAAACTAGCTGATAGTGTAGACTTACTTGAGTTAATCACTGGATTACTAACACTTCCACTTTTTGTATATTCCCATGAATCTTGTCCATATAAAGCTTTTAATGTATTATCTGAAATTGAATTTTTTGCTAAAGTATATTCATTAGTATTTTTCTCATTTAATTCAAAATCCTTCACATAAGATGGAGTATCATCATTTTCTGCTGGATATAGTGCAGATAGATTATCTTGTGCAAAAGAAGCACTTCCTATTAATAAACTTAAACCAATAATTGTATTTAAAAATCTTTTCATTTTTTATTCCTTTAATATTTTAACTTTAATTTTCTATGGTGTAATTAAAGTAACTAATGGAAGTTTACTCTACTAATACTTAAATTATCCTTAGTGTAATAAATGTTACTATTGAATATATCACTCTTTTATAAGAAAAAAGCCTTGGTGTAATAAATGTAACTAAGTGAGATTTGCAAAAATATATGCTACTATATGTGATAAAGGATTTATATATGTATAAAATCAATGATAAAGATTATGAGTGTCCCGTAGATATTACTTTAGATATTTTCAATGATAAATGGAAATTATCAGTTATATGGCATTTAATGGATAATCCAAAAAGATTTAAAGAATTAGATGAAACTATTTGTGGTATAACTAAAAAAACTTTGACAGTAAAATTAAAAGAATTAGAAGAGAAGAAATTAATTATAAGAGAAGTATTTCCAGAAGTTCCACCAAAAGTGGTTTACTCATTAAGCCCAACAGGTGAAAGACTAAAAGAAGCTCTTGATTGTATGTATAAATGGGGTGTTTCTTATGTTGAAGAACATGGAGAAGTAACAGAAAAAACTAAAGAATGTGAATATTAATATTTTATTTGAAATAAATAGTATAAAGTAAATGACTTAAAAAGCCATTTATTTTATAAAAAGTAAGTTATAACTTGATATGTTCCAGCAGCAGCAATACCACCAGCAACTCCAGCTAATAGGTCATCACCCATAACTCCCCATCCACCTTTTACATCTCTATCAATTTTACCGATAAATGAAGGTTTCCAAATATCAAATAATCTGAAATATAAAAATGCAAGAATAGACATAATAATCATATTAGACTCATTAATACCACAAATAGATAAAGCTATCCACATTCCGGCTAATTCATCAATTACGATCTCTTTACCATCGTGAGCACCTACTTGCTCTTCATAGATATCAATTTGTTTAACCGCAATTACACTGATTAATAAAGCTAACATAAATAGGTTAGATACATGCATATACTGAAGTAAAACAACACCCATTATAAGTGCAACAAAACTTCCTACTGTTCCAGGAGCCTTAGGAAAAAGCCCTGAATATCCAACTGTTAAAAAAAACTTTCTAAGATTCATTATTTACCTTACTTCTTTTTTTCAATACCAAGTTTTTTTCTCTTTTCCCAAAGAGATTTTCTTGAAATACCTAATTTTTTAGATAACTCTGTATCTGGATATTTTGTTTGGTATGATAATACCATTAATTTAACGTAATCATTAATTGTCATAATATTAGTATTAGACATTAATAAGTTTTGGTTGTTAAATTCTACTTTTCTATATGGGAAATCTTCTTCTGTTTCAAGAGAAGAGATAACGCAGTTTCTATTTTCAATTAATTTAATTAAATTCTCTTTTGCTGTCTTTTTAAGACTATGATATTCAGTTAAATAAATAATACCTTTTTCATCTAATGCATTTAATTGTTTTTGCCAAGTTGATGAATTTAGTGAAATAAATGAGATTGGCATATCAAGTTTTCTTGACAATTCAAATACTAATTTATCAGCAGAATTCTGTGAATTTGACTCAATTAATGATGGAAATGAAGGTGGTAAGAATGTATCAGTTGTATCAATATCATTCATGATAAAATCAACATAATCTCTTAGTGTTTGAAGTTCTCTTCTAATACTTCTACACTCTTTATAGTGGTAGATTTTTCTTACTAATTCATCCATTAAGAATGGTTTCATAATATAATCTTTTGCACCATCTTTGATTGGATTTGTTACTGTTTCATCAGAAATATAAGAAACTAAAAGAAGAATAATAGAATTTTCTTTGTATTTTTTTATGATGTTTTTACATAAAGACGAAGGTAAAGATGTCGATAGTAAAACAATATCATAATCTTTTGATAAATTGTCTATATTTGGTGATTCAATATAATCACAACTATGCCCATCATCAAGTAATCTTGATACTACTTTTTGTGCTAAATAGATCTCATTTTCTATAATTAATATATTCATTTTTGCTTCCAATTATAATATTTTATAGTTGCTATACTTTGCACAGCAACTCCTTCACTTCTACCAATGAACCCCATTTTTTCACCAGTAGTAGCTTTGATATTAATAAACTGTTTTTGTATCCCTAATAACTTAGATAGACATCTTTTAATATCTTGTTTATGTGGATTTATTTTTGGTTGTTGTGCCATAACAGTTAAATCCACATTTACTATTTCGTAACCTACATTGTAAATGAAACTTACGATTTCCTCTAATAATAGTTTGGAATCAGCACCTTTATATTTAGGATCTGTGTCTGGGAAAAACTCTCCAATATCTCCCGCGCCACAAGCTCCTAATAAGGCGTCAATTACTGAATGGATTAATACATCTCCATCACTATGTGCTTTAAATCCATAATCACATGGAATTTCTACTCCACCTAAATACATTTTTTTATTGTCTTGGAATTCATGAATATCAATTCCCGTTCCAGTAAAGAAATTATTTGATGGTGCATTTAAACATGGAATATCTTTTAACTCATCACCAAAAGTTAATTTTTTACTTTCAATACTACCTTGAACATATTTTATACTACCTCTCATAGCTTTAACCGCAGAGCTATCATCAGTATATTCAATATTTGTTTCTAAGGCTTTTCTCAAAATGGATGTGTTTGAAAGTTGAGGAGTTTGAATAAGTTTTACATTGTCTCTATCTATTGTTTCATCATGATATATCACAGTATCAGAAACATTTAAAATAGGAACAATACAATCTGCATTTTCTTTTTCATTAAGTAGGTTTTCAATTACAGTTTGGGGGATACATGAACGTGCAACATCTGTAACCATTACATATTTAGAATTTACCTCTTTTAAAGAATTTGAAATTGACTCTTGTCTAGTGCTACCACCAGTAACATAGATAAAGTCATCAGAAAAATTCTCCATGTAAGAGATCTCATTCTCATGAGATGTAATAATTATTTTATCAAATTTTGCATACGTACTTAGTTTATTTGTAACGAATAACCATAATGGATCATTATCAATTCTAAGCCACTGTTTCTTTGCTTTGTGCTCAAATCTCGTTGAATTACCAGCACATAAGACGATGAGTGAAACGTCTGTCACTATAACCCCTTTGTGTAAAAAAGTTACATATTATATTCTAATGTTACTTATGAAAAGTTAAGAATTTTCTCGAATTTCATCTTTTATATCTTCAATAGAATCTAAAAGCATTTTTTGATCAAATCCATATCTTTGCGCAAGCTCCGAAGAGATCTTAATTGATCTATCACTTAATGGATCTCTCATATCTGCTAAAGCTTTTACAATCTCTAAGGCTTGGGTATGTTTCTTAAAATGACTAGGGCAAGAATCGCTATTTCCTACAAAACCAATTGAGAAAATAAGATTATGACTTAATGCCCAATGTTTGAAGATATTTGCTGTAATTCTTGAACTAGAAAAACCAATAAAATCTTCCTCACATTTTGTTATATTATTTGTTTTATTTAATTCTTTTAAGAAATCTTTTGACTTATCTTCTTGTGTTAAGACATTTGCAATAATAAATTTACCAGTCTCTTGTAAGAATGCTGGCATTAATAAATCTTCTTTTAATTCATTATCAAATTTAGATACCCATGTATTTACAATTTTTGTAGCTAATGCACTTATTTCAATAAAATCATCATTGCTAATCCCATAAGGAGATAAGTTACATTTAACTGTATTTTGCACAATAGAACCCATTGCAAGAGAAATTGTAAAGTTAATACCAAGAAGATTAATAGCTCTACTTAAAGTATCAATTGTACTTCTAAATCCAAACATTGAAGAGTTTGCAACTCTTAATATTGTGCTTACAAGTAAAGGATCTTTTTTAATTATTGCAATCAGTTCTTCTGGATTAGTATTTTTTACTTTTCTGAAGTCTTCTAATTCAAGCATACTATTAGGTAATGGTGGTAATGAGTCAATTTTTTCTGTTAATTTCTTTTTCATATTAATCCTAATAATTTACTAAGTTATATCTTGTTTTTATGTAAATAACAATGTTTTAATTGATTATTTTAGTATAAATACAATACTTTATTAGTATTTTTACTTGTTTTTATTGATTATTATATAGAAAAGAAACTTATATAAGTAATAAATATAAATTACAATCTATAATTAAGGTTTTATAAACAAATTTAGATATAATCGCTGTAATTAAATAAATATTATAGGATTTTTAAAATGAGAGATTGGCTAGACAATCATAAAAATGATAAAATTAGAACTCAAATGTATTATGCAAAACAAGGTATTATTACTCCAGATATGGAGTATGTAGCTGAAGTTGAAAACTTAGATCCAGAACTAATCAGAGCTGAGATTGAAAGAGGAAGATTAATTATTCCTGCAAATATTAATCATAGAAACTTAAAACCAATGTCAATTGGTATTGCTTCATCTTGTAAAATTAATGCAAATATTGGTTCATCTGCTATCGTTTCTGACGTTAATGGTGAGCTTGAAAAAGTTGATGTATGTTTAAAATATGGTGCTGATACTATTATGGATTTAAGTACAGGTGGTGACTTAGATGCAATTAGAGAAGCTGTAATTGGTCACTCAAATGTTCCAATAGGTACTGTGCCAATCTATCAAATCTTACACGATTGTAAAGACAAAATTGAAGACTTATCAATTGATGTAATGTTAAAAGTTTTAGAAAAACAAGCACAACAAGGTGTTTCTTACTTTACAATTCATGCAGGTTTCTTATTAGAAAACATGCCTAACGTTGCAAAAAGAAAAATGGGAATCGTTTCAAGAGGTGGTTCTTTAATGGCTGCATGGATGATGCATTACCATAAAGAAAACCCATTCTATGAAGCATTTGATGAAATCTTAGACATTTGTGCTAAATACGATGTTTCTTTATCTTTAGGAGATTCTTTAAGACCAGGTTGTCTTGCAGATGCTTCTGATCCAGCTCAATTATCTGAGCTTAAAGTATTAGGAGAATTAACTCTTAAAGCTTGGGAAAAAGATGTTCAAGTTATGATTGAAGGACCAGGTCACGTTCCATTAAATCAAATTGAAAGAAATATGAAATTAGAAAAAGAGTACTGTCATGAAGCTCCTTTCTATATTTTAGGACCATTAACTACAGATATCGCTGCTGGTTATGATCACATCTCTTCTGCTATTGGAGCAGCTGTTGGTGGATGGCATGGTGCTTCTATGTTATGTTATGTAACTCCAAAAGAACACTTAGGTTTACCAAATGCTGCTGATGTAAGAGATGGAATCATCGCTTATAAAATTGCTGCTCACTCTGCTGATATTGCAAGAGGTAGAAAAGGTGCTAGAGATATTGATGATGCAATGTCTGATGCTAGATATGCATTTGATTGGAATAAACAGTTCGAGCTTTGTTTAGATCCTGAAAGAGCTAAAGAGTATCATGATGAAACTCTTCCTCAAGATGTATTTAAAGAAGCAGAGTTTTGTTCTATGTGTGGACCAAAGTTTTGTTCATACAAAATTACTCAAAAAATCGTTGAAGAGCATGGCGAAGCTATGCTTGATATCGCTAACCAATAAAACTTTTTATGAAAGATATACCTTAACTTTAGGGTATGTCTTCATAATCTTCTCTCTTCTACTTTTAGAACTTACAGCTATTGCAGTTGCTAAAACATCTGCTAGTGTTGCACTGTCTGCAACTACAGTCACAGAATTTATATAATCCATACTAACAGCTTTTTTTGCATTTATTAAATGATGATATTTCT
>DKNG01000022.1:8560-9883 GCA_002470185.1 Arcobacter sp. UBA7394
TATGGAGTTGAAATATTCCAATCTCTTTTAGATGGATGTTGTCCTAAAGCGTTAATTTCCCCTAAATCTACTAATACATTAGTAAATCCCTCTTTTTTTAATAATTGGCTTATTTGATCGCTTATATAGCCTTGTGCTATGCCATTTAGAGTTATAGCCATATTTTTTTCTTTGAAAGATATTTGTTTTTCATTAAAAGAGATATTTTTATATGAAACTAGTTTTTTCACTTCTTCTACTTTTTGTTTTAATATCTTTTCATTATTATGGTACTTTGAATAAACTTGCCACAAAGGTTGAATAGAAATATCAAAAGCACCTTTTGTTTGTTTTGAGATAAGATTTGAAAATGTGATTAATTCTAACAACTCTTTTGGTGGATTATTTAAATATCCATTTTTATTTAATTGATTAATAGATGAGTTTTTTCTATATAAAGAGAAAATATTTTCTAATCTAATAATCTCAAGCTCACATTTTTTTAATACACTTTTTGCATAAGAAATATCATGATGATATAAAGTCATAGTAGAAGGAGCTCCAAGTGCAATTCCTTCCCAAGTAATTTTTTTGTTTTCAATGTTTTTTGCTAATAATTGACTTCCAATACAAATAGCTGAAACACTTAAAAACTTTCTTCTTGATATTTTAGTCATCTTTTTTTCTCCATGATTGCACTTTTGTTTCTTTTGCATTTTTTATTAAAATCTTACATAGCTTATCACTACTATAAATTTGCACACAATCCATACATTGGAAACATTCATCATATTTAATAACTCCAGTTTTTTTATCAATGGCATTATAATTACAGTTTTTATAACAGTTATTACATGGATTTCCACACTCTTTTCTTCTTGGTAACCAATCTAGGAATTTAAACTTCCCTGCCAAGGATAAAAATGCTCCAAGAGGACAAATAAATCTACAAAAACCTTTGAATATAAACATACTTAATAAAATCCAAAAAACTGCGTATAAAACATAAGGAATTTCCCTATCAAAGATCAATGTAATAGAAGTTTTAAAAGGTTCTATTTCTATTAAATACTCAGTAATATTTGGTGCAAAAATCACTGATAAAATAAGTAAAGCTAAAACTACATATCTAATATAAACCATTTTATCACTCAACTTTTGAGGTACTTTGATAACAGGAAGACGAAGAAGTCTTGCAAAATAGTATGACAACTCTTGTAAAACTCCATAAGGACATAACCAACCACAAAAAGTTCCTCTTCCCCAAATAACAAGTGATATAAAAACAAAAAACCAAATAATTAGTGAGAATGGGTCATATAATAAAAACTGTAAACTTTGAGA
>DKNG01000022.1:10064-10786 GCA_002470185.1 Arcobacter sp. UBA7394
TTATAAAGAATAATAAATAGACTTGTTAAAAAGATTGAAAGAATAATTAGTTTCTCTTTTTGTTCAATGATTGATACTAACCATAATGGTTTCTCTTCAATTACTTCGATTTTTTCAAAATACTTATCCGGACTTTTAATCTCAAAACTTTTGTCTTTTAAAATAGGAGTTGAGTATAAAGTCTCATTTCCTCTAATAAATTTTAGATTGAATGTCCAAGGACTTGAGGGGTCAAAATTAAATCTTTTATCAACATCTAAAATAATAGCTTGTTCAAAATCAGGAAGTGAGTCTAAAAACTCTATTTCATAATCCCCATCATTTATACTAATAGGAAAATCATCTTGTATAATCTCAAAGGTATCAGGAGAAGTATTAGGAACAAACTCTTCTGATAATATTTGATGTTCTCCATTTGCAAAAATTATAATAGCTTCTTGGGTTTTTGTAATTTGGTTTTTTACTTCATTTTTTGTATCTTCTTTTAGCAAGTTTTCCATAACACTTGGAATTGCTAAATTTGCAATATATAAATCTAGAAAAACTTCGTTTTTATCTTCTTCTAGTATTAGCTCTTCATATTCTGTATTTTTAAATAACTCTTCAACTTGAGCTTTTGTGATTTTTATATTTGTAATAAGCCCTTTATTTAGAAGTTGTGTAAAAGTGGATTTTTCAAATAAGTCTTTTCTTGCATTTCGTATTTGTTTTGGAGCAACCCC
>DKNG01000052.1:0-704 GCA_002470185.1 Arcobacter sp. UBA7394
AAAATATTAGTATAAACTTGTATATATTTTGAATAAAACCTGCTATATTTATGTATATAATATGTAATTTACATGAATATAATAGAAATTTTAAAAGGATACTATATGGAATATAAGAAATTATTCTTCCCAATTGGTGGTGGAGAAGAGCTTAGAGGAAGAATACATGGTGCACTATTAATTGCTAAATATTTTAATTCAAATATTGAGATTTTCAAATCTCAAGCTAAACCTAGCCAAATAATGAAATTTGATGATAGTTTGCCAGATAATGTACTAAAAGAACTAAATGCTATGGCAAAAGACAAACTAGAATCTGATTTAGATATTCATGAGACTATTTTCAAAGAAGAGCTAAAAAAAGTAGGGAATGACAAAGCAACAGCACAAATAACTTCAGGAGAAGGATATAGAAGTAAACTAATCGAGCAAGAATCTAAGTTTTGTGATTTAGTTGTTGTTTCTACTCCTCATAATAATCGTATTACTGCGACGTTTGAAACTACTATTACAAAAAGTGGAAAACCTGCATTAATGTTTCCTAGAGAAATGAAAGAGTTTAAAACTGATAATATTTTGATTGGATGGAATAACTCTCCTGAAGCATCAAGAGCAGTTACAGCAGCTATTCCTCTTATGAAGAAAGCAAAAAAAGTACATATAATTAGCTCGAAAGAGTTCACTAAAAAAACAAATCAAATTGA
>DKNG01000052.1:808-2727 GCA_002470185.1 Arcobacter sp. UBA7394
AAACCGGGACAAGCACTACTGAATAATGCTAAAGATGGAAACTTTGATTTAATTGTTGCGGGAGCATTTGGACATAAAGGCTTTAAAGACTTAATGTTTGGTGGAACAACTAAATATATGCTAGAGCATACTAATATTCCAATTTTTATGGCACACTAAGTAAGAAACCTACGGGTTTCTTCTTGGCTAGTTTTTTTCATCTTCTTTGTATTTATCTTCCATTCTTTTTGTAAAGAATGCTAACATTATTACTACTAAAGTAACAATTGTAAAACCGATTATTTCTGCTATTAAATCATCCATTAGAAAGGTATCACCGTATCTAGTACGTCTCCTGTTGCAGATACACTATCGCCTACGATATCTGGTGTAACTGTATTTATAACTGCTCCTGCCACATGAAATGGTGCAGCGACAACTGTCCCTACTATACAACCCTGAAAATAAAGTGCTGTAAATAATAAAAACGATACTTGTATTAATTTTGAAGTCATTAAAAACCTTGAGATTTTTTGGAAGTATATCTAAACTTCTTGTATATATAAAGTGAAATTGAATATGTAAGTAAAAAAGTAATCATATTTTGTGACGCTAGGTGTGACGCAAAATATTTAATGTGTTAGTAAATTATTTAAAAGGTGAAAGATGGAAATATTATATATATTACTAGTGAGTGTTGTTGTTATTGGTTTTACTTCTTTATCTGTAGTTATTATTCTTGATAAATATCTAAAAGCAAAAGAGATTAAAAATAAAAAAGATGATATGAACTATAAAAACAATAAAAGATTTTAAAGACATATTTATATATAAAAGATTATAGTTAATTAAGAAGACGTTACATCTATGGACACTATTATAGATTAATTATAAAAAATAAAAATAGTTTAAGTAAATTGTATTATTAATAATGATAATCTATATCAATTAATTTAAAAAGGATTAATATGGAATATAGAATTGAAAAAGATACAATGGGAGAAATGCAAGTTCCCAATGATAAATATTGGGCAGCACAAACTCAAAGAAGTGTAGAAAACTTCCCAATTGGTGATGAAAAAATGCCAAAAGAAGTAGTTGAAGGATTTGCATATCTTAAAAAAGCTTGCGCAATAGTAAATAATAAATTAAATAGATTAGATGATACAAAAACAAATGCTATTGCAAATGCTTGTGATGAAGTAATTGATGGTAAACTAGAAGGGAACTTTCCTTTAGTAGTTTGGCAAACAGGTTCTGGAACTCAATCAAATATGAATATGAATGAAGTAGTTGCAAATAGAGCTAGCGAAATTCTAGGAGCTGATTTTAGAGTTGAAAAAAGAATTCATCCTAATGATGATGTAAATAAAGGTCAAAGCTCAAATGATACTTATCCAACTGCTATGAGAGTAGCTTTTGTTTTAGACTTACAAAAAAGATTAATCCCTGCAATTAATACTCTAAAAACTACATTTGAGGAAAAACAAAAAGAGTTTGAAGATATAGTAAAAATCGGACGTACTCACTTACAAGATGCAACGCCTCTAACACTAGGTCAAGAAATCTCTGCTTATGTTGATATGTTAGATAAAGCTTTATCTCAAATTGATGATTCTATGAAATATATTGTTGAATTAGCAATTGGAGGAACAGCAGTTGGAACTGGTCTTAATTCTCATCCTGCATTCTCACCAATGGTTGCTGATACTTTAAATGAACTAACAAAAACGCAATATGAGTTTAAATCTCACCCTAATAAATTTCATGCTCTAACTTCTCATGATGGGGAAGTAGTATTATCTGGAGCATTAAATGCACTCGCTTCAAATCTTATGAAAATAGCAAATGATATTAGATGGTTAGCATCTGGTCCTAGATGTGGAATAGGAGAGATTAATATTCCAGAGAATGAACCAGGAAGCTCAATAATGCCTGGA
>DKNG01000008.1:0-7298 GCA_002470185.1 Arcobacter sp. UBA7394
ATGGTCAAGGTATAGCAACATTTCCACCAGTATGGGGAAGCAAATCGTATAACACAGGTGCAGGGTTAAGTAAACTTGATAAAATGGCTACATGGCTAAAACATAATATGCCATTAGGGAATCCTAATCTTACAAAAGAAGAAGCAATAGATATTTCAATTTATGTAAATGCACAAGAAAGAGATGCTTTTGATCTAAAAGAACATTTACTTCCAAGGGAAAAAATGGGACACTACAATTCAAAAGTTTTTGAAGAGAAACATACAGTTGAATCAAATTTTAAAGCATTTGGTTTAGATTTAAATGAAATAAAAGGTAATAAATAAGAAATTATTACTCCATGATACACTAAAAGAGACAAGTAAATAGCTTTATTTACTTGTCTCTTTTAATTATGCTAAAAAACTTCCAATCTTTCTAAAGTAACTTTCAATATTTTCAAAAGAGTGAGTTCCACCCTCTTCTATTACTAGTTCACTTTCACTTAATTTTTCAACAGCATCGTTATAATCTAGAACTTCATCTTCTGTTTGTAAAAGTGTGATAAAGTTTTCTTGATTAGATATTTCACTAACTTCAAGACCTTTTAATGCTTGAATATGATCACTTGTAACTTCAAAAGTTGTAAGATCATAATAATTTCTTGCCATTCCAATTTTGTCAAGTGTTTTATATGGATAAATTGCAGGATTAATTAATACTGCTTTTAAATCATATTTATTAGCTAAATAAATTGAATAATATCCACCTAAAGATGAACCAACTAAACCAACTGTTTCACCTTTTTCTAATAACATTTCAATTAATTGCTCTAGGGTATCAATTGCTAAATTTGGTACATAAGACAAAGAAGGTGCTATTACTTCATCTTCAAAATATTCTCTAAAAAGTGAAGCTTTACCACCATGTCCACTACTTCCAAAACCGTGTATATATATAATCATTATTGATCCTAATTAAAATATTAAAAGAATTATATCTTAGCTTCTATAATATTACTTTATAATTGATAGAAAATATTTCATTTTGAAATATTTTCTAGTGCATAATAAAAATTTGACTATAATTGCATCAAGATTTAAATAGGAAATATTTATGGCAAAGAAAAAAACATCATTATTTGAGTGTCAACACTGTGGAGAACAATCTACAAAATGGCTAGGCAAGTGTCCAAATTGTGGAGGATGGGATAGTTTTATTGAACTAAACCAAGAACAACAAGAAGTTCTTAAAAAAGTCTCTAAAGTTTCATCAAGTACTTCAAAAGCAACACCAATAACACAAATTGTGCAAGATGATGTGACAAGGTTTTCATCTTTTAATGAAGAGTTTGACCTAGTATTAGGTGGAGGAATTGTTCCTGGAAGTTTAACACTAATTGGTGGAAGCCCAGGAGTTGGAAAATCAACACTATTACTAAAAGTTGCAGGAAGTATGGCAAACAGTGGTAAAAAAGTTTTATATGTATCAGGGGAAGAAAGTGCTGGACAAATTAAACTGAGAGCAAATAGATTAGATGCTAACCATGATGGACTTTTTTTATTAAGTGAAATTAAATTAGAAGAGATTCAAGATGAACTTCTAAGACAAGATTATCAAGTAGTAATTATTGATTCAATTCAAACAATTTATTCATCAAACCTAACATCAGCTCCTGGGTCTGTATCACAAGTAAGAGAGATTACTTTTGAGCTTATGAGAAAAGCAAAAGAGTCTGATATTGCTATGTTTATTATTGGACATATTACAAAAGATGGAAGTATTGCAGGTCCACGAGTATTAGAGCATATGGTTGATACTGTTTTATATTTTGAGGGAGAGTCTTCAAAAGAGTTAAGAATGCTTAGAGGTTTCAAAAATAGATTTGGTTCAACATCAGAGATTGGTATTTTTGAAATGACCGGAGAAGGATTAGTAAGTGCAAAAGATATTACATCAAAATTCTTTGATAAATCAAAAGCACAAAGTGGTTCAGCCCTAACAGTTGCAATGGAAGGAAGCCGTGCATTAATCCTAGAAGTACAAGCTTTAGTAACAGAGAGTACTCATCCAAATCCCAAAAGATCAGCTACAGGATTTGATGGAAATAGATTAAATATGCTTTTAGCTCTACTTGAGAAGAAAATAGATTTACCACTTAATCACTATGATGTTTTTGTAAATATCTCTGGTGGAATAAAAATCAAAGAAAGTTCAGCAGATTTAGCAGTAGTTGCTGCAATTATTTCTTCTTTTAGAGATAGACCTATTTCTAAAGAGTCTGTATTTATTGGTGAAGTTTCATTAACAGGTGAGATTAAAGATGTATATTCAATTGATATGAGATTAAAAGAAGCTCAAGCTCAAGGGATTCAAAAAGCAGTAATTGCTTTAAAACCTAACCTTAAACTTGATATTAAATGTTTTGCCGTTGATGAAGTACCAAAAATGATTGAACTTTTCTAAACTTTTGTAGGAAGGTTCTTTTTCATATCCTCATATTTATCGTATTTATTTAAAAATTCGACAACACTAGGAAGAGGTTTTGAATATAAAGTATCTATATTATACTCTCCCTCTTCTAATTCAAAAGCTAACTTTTCAATAGGAGGAATACACAAGGCATTAACACCTTCTTTATTTCCTCTTGGGTCTAAACGATACCATCCATATTTATCTAAATACACAGCATTTAAACCATGTAAAGAAAATGCATCTTTTTTATATTCATTACAATGAAGATATTGATAACATAAAGCAGTTGGAATTCCATTAGCTCTTGTTAATGCTGCAAAGAGATGACTTTTTGCATAACACCAGCCTGTTTTTGATTCTAAAACTTCACTTGCCTTACAGGCTTTAATATCTCTTGGATAATCCCCAATATGTTTAATACTATCCCTAACATACAAAAAGCAGTTCCCAACTATTTGTTCATCTGTTTTACAATTAGTTGAAAGCTTTTTTGCTAACTTTTGAATATTCTCATTAGAATAGTCAATAATTTCGCACTCTCCTAAAAATTCTTCCATTCTGCATCCTTCTTGACCCTATTTTAATATAGTTAAACTTTTAATTTGCAAAGATTTGATACAATCGCGCAAATTAAAAGGTAAAATTATGATTGATATTGAAAATAATACTTCTTTTGAAATAGATTTATCATCGCTTGAATCTATTGCAAATGAGCTAACATCAAAAGATATTGAATTAATCATCACACAAAATGATGAAATTCAAGAATTAAATAAAGAACATAGAAATATTGACAAAGCTACAGATGTATTAAGTTTTCCCCTAGAATTCGATATGCCAAATATGCCAGCGGGTTCAATTGTAATATCAACAGATTTTGTTGAAGATAAAGCAAAAGAGTATGGACATACTTTTAATGAAGAGTTATCATTATTGTTTATTCATGGATTACTTCATCTAATTGGTTTTGATCATGAGGTTGATAATGGTGAGCATAGAGACAAAGAAGAAGAATTAATTAATAAATTTAATTTACCAAAAAGTTTAATCATAAGGAATTCATAGAATGGATTTAATTATATTTACAGTAGCCATGGCTGCTTTAATTTACGGCGCAGATTTTATTATTGAACAAAGTGAAAAAATTGCACTTCATTATAATATCTCACATTTTGTAATAGGTGCTACACTTGTTGCATTAGGTACATCATTACCAGAGATGGCAGTATCTATTTCAGCTTCTATGAAAGGAAGTGCTGATATTGCAGTAGCAAACGTAATTGGAAGTACTATTTTTAATATTGCTTTAGTTTTAGGTACTGTGTTTTTGCTAGCAAAAAAAATAGCTCCAAAGAGAGATTTATTTGCAAAAGATTCGGCATGGGCATTATTCCCAATTTTAGTATTCATTTTAATGGGAATAGATGGACAACTAAATCTTATTGATGGTGTTTTATTCTTACTTTTAATGGCTGCTTATTTAATCTTCTTAATTGGTTCTAACCAAGTAGAAGATATAGATGAAGACTTAGCAAAAGAAAAATTTGCATGGGGAAAAACATCTGTTTTATTAATAGTAGGATTTATATTTGTAGTAGTAGGTGCAGATTTTGCAATTGACAGTGCTGGAAATATTGCAAGACAATTTGGTATTTCAGAATGGATTATTGGATTATTCTTAGTTGCATTTGGTACATCTTTACCTGAGTTAACTATCTCTATTAAATCTGCAATGAACAATAATGCTGATTTAGCAATTGGTAATATTATTGGATCAAATGTTGCAAACTTTACAATGGTATTAGGATTAGCATCAATTATTAATCCATTAAACGTTGATTTAAATGCATATTTCTTTGATATTGCAGCAGCAGTTATACTTTCATTAATGTTAGTATTTATTACAGCAAATAAACTTTATAATAAATCTGCAGGTGTAGTATTTATGGTAGTTTTAGCATTAGTAATTCAAAATGGTTTAGCTTAAAAGCTAAACTATTTTGAACATTTAGGGCAAAGGCCACTTAAAACGATATTTGTAGAGTCAATTTGAAACTGACTTAGAGATGCAGCTTCATTAACTACAGAAGTTGTGTTAACAGTAACATCTTCAATATACCCACATGATGAACATAACATATGAGCATGTTCTTCTTTTACTAATTCATAAACTGATTTAGAATTTGGTATCTTAACTTCTGAAAGAAATACTTTCTCAACCATTGCATTAATATTTTTATATATTGTTGCTAATGATATAGATGGAAACTTTGAAAGTAACTTTTTATATAAATCATCTATATTCATATGACCATTAAGGTAAAGCTCTTCTACAATAGCTACCCTTTGAGGAGTCACTTTTAAATCATAATCTTTCAGTAAACTTGTATAATTTGTCATAATTACTCTTCCTTTCGTGAAATAATACAATATAAATCATTTAATTTCACATAATTTATATATTTTGTGAATAAGCAATACTTTTATTCATAAAAAGTAAGTATAACACAATTTTTATTAAACGAGAATAATTTTCCTTTAAGTTAAGTTATTCTATACTTCTCTCAACGGAAAAAAATTTTCCTCTAATAAAAAATATAATTAAGACAAGGAATTAAAAATGAAACAATATGAAACTTACAAATGTAATACATGTGGTTGTGAAGTAGAAGTACAAGAGACAGGAGTTAATGCAAAATTATCATGTTGTGGTGAAGAGATGGCAATGATTACAGAAAACTTAACAGCTGTTAATTTAATGAAAGCATTTGCAGGTGAATCACAAGCTAGAAATAAATATGAATTCTTTGCAGAAGTTGCATTTTCTGAAGGTTTACATAAAATTGCTAAATTCTTCCAAGAAGCTGCTGATAATGAAAAATATCATGCAATGGCAGAATTTAAAGCTTATAATAAATTAGTACATGATGTAGAATTAGATTCAACTGCTAAAAATATTCAATATGCAGCAGATGGTGAGAAATATGAACATGAAGAGATGTACCCTAACTTTGAAGCAATTGCTAAGAGTGAGGGTTTAAAAGAGATTGCAAGAATGTTTAAAGCAATTGGAAAAGTAGAAGTTGAACATGAAAAAGAGTATTTAGAATTAAAACAAGCATTAATTGATGAAGGTTTCTTAGAATCAGATGTAGAAGAAGAATGGGTATGTGAAGTATGTGGTCATGTTCACAGAGGTAAGAAACCACCAAAAGCTTGTCCTTTATGTAGAGTTGAAAAAGAATATTTCAAAAAGAAAAATAAAGACGTAACTGTAGGTTAATAATATTTTTATAATTAATTAAATACTATTTATATAATAAAATTCAAGGAGTTAAGAATGAGACAGTATGAAACATATAGATGTAACAAATGTGGTAACGAAGTTGAAGTACAAAATGTTGGTGGAGGAACTCTATCTTGCTGTGGCGAGCCAATGGAGATGGCAACAGAGAACTTAACAGCTGTTAACTTAATGAAAGCATTTGCTGGTGAATCAATGGCTAGAAACAAGTATGAATATTTTGCTAAGATTGCTCAAAAAGAAGGTTATAGAGATATTGCTGAACACTTCCAAAGAGCTGCTAATAACGAAAAAGTTCATGCAAAACTTGAATTAAAGCTATATAACCAAATGACTATGGAAAAAGATTTTGGAGATACTGTTGAAAACCTTAAATATGCCATTGAAGGTGAGTCTTACGAAAACGTAACTATGTATCCTGATTTTGCAAAAATTGCAAAAGAAGAAGGACATAAAGAAGCAGCAAGAATTCTTGCAGGAATTGGTAAAATTGAAATCGAACATGAAAATATGTACAGAGAACTTCTAAAAAGATTAGAAACTGGTGCAGAACATGAAAGCGATGAAGAAGAAGAGTGGATTTGTGAAGTATGTGGACACGTACATAGAGGGAAAAAAGCTCTAAAAAAATGTCCAGTATGTGATCATCCACAAGAGTACCAATCAAGACTAAACGCTAAAAAATAAATATAAAAGAAGCATTTTATTTTGCTTCTTTATAATTTTACCTCTTAGACATAATATATTCGATAATATTATAAAAAATTATTGGAGATATTGTGTTAAGAGTTTTTCTATTTTTATGTATAACTATCAATCTTTTCGCACAAAACTTCACAGTAGCATCTTATAATGTAGAAAATTTGTTTGATTTAAAAAAACAAAACACTGAATATAAAGAGTTTATACCTTTTACCAAATCAAAATGGAATAAAAAAACCTTTAATATAAAAATCAAAAATACAATAAGAGTAATAAAAGATATCAATGCAGATATTATTGCTTTTCAAGAAATAGAAAATAAAGACTTATTAGTATTTCTAAAGAAAAAACTACCTCAATATAAATATCACTCTTTTTCAAAATACCCAAAATCTTCAGTGGGAATTGGATTCTTATCAAAAATTAAAATCATTGAGAATAAAGAAATAACTGTAAAATTTAAAAGAAGAACATATAGACCAATTCAAGAAACTACTTTTAGAATAGATAATATAGATTTTAAAATCTTTAATAATCATTGGCCTTCAAAAAGAGTTGCAGAATCATATAGAATAAAATATGCAAAAAGATTACAAGATAGATTAAAAAAACTTCCAAAAGATTATGATTATATATTATTAGGAGATTTCAATTCTAATTATGATGAAATGCAAAGTTTTAGATATAACAAAAAACTAAATAATACAGATGGAATAACAGGAATTAATCAAGTTTTAAATACTAGTTATAATAAAAGATATGTTACTTATGATGATGTGTTAAAAATACAAAAAAAAGTACATTTTAATTTGTGGTTAGATGTAGAAGGAAAAGAGAG
>DKNG01000008.1:7398-8446 GCA_002470185.1 Arcobacter sp. UBA7394
AGAATTTCTTATATTCATAAATCTTTTAAGGTATTTAAACCTAAGTATTTATATAAAAACAAACAAGTGCAAAGATGGAAAATGAAAAATAGAATTCATCAAGGATATGGATATTCTGACCATTTACCAATATATGCAGAGTTTTCTACAAATAAAGAGAATAGAAACTTAGTAAAAAAACTAGAATTAAATAAAGAAGAGTTAAGTAAAATTTCACATTTATACAAAAAAACAAAATTAATAAAGCCAGCTATTTTAAAAGATATTATCGTTATATACAAAAATAGAAACTCTGCAATCATCAAACAAAAAGATGATAAAGCTATTTATATTTATAAAAATGCAAAAGATTTAAAACTTGGATATTCATATAATATAAAAGTTAATCAAATCAAAAATTATAATGATTTACAAGAAATTGAAGATTTTGAAATTATTCAGAAAAATACAAAATATGAAAACTACAAAGATTTATACTTAAATAATAAAACAAATATATTAAACCCTAAGTATCAAAATGAAATAATTACGAATCTAAGAGGTATAATAAAAAATAGAAAATTATACTTTAACGGAAAAGTAATTTATATCTATTCAAAAAACAAAGAATTATTACCAAAAAACAATCAAAATATTTTAATAAAAACAGGACATATATCAGTGTACAGAGGCAATATGCAAATTCAAATTCATAAAAAATCAGATTATAAAGTAGAATATTAATGTTAATCAAATCAATATTTACAAATAGCACAGGTATTCTTACTTCAAGAATTTTAGGTTTTATAAGAGATTTATTAACAGCATCAATCCTAGGAGCTAATATCTATTCAGATATTTTCTTTGTAGCTTTTAAACTACCTAATCTTTTCAGAAGAATATTTGCAGAAGGTGCATTTACACAAGCATTTATACCAGCTTATGCAAAATCAAAACACAAGATAAGATTTTCTTCTGTAGTTTTTTTACAACTCTTTGGATTTTTGATTATTCTATCCCTACTTGTATCTATGTTTTCACACCTAGTAGCAAAAGCTATTGCAGTTGG
>DKNG01000260.1:0-42727 GCA_002470185.1 Arcobacter sp. UBA7394
ATTAAATTAATAATTAAATTAAAACACATAGTGTTTTAAAATAAAACAAACTATCTTAAATATGACAATAGAAAATAAAAAAATAATCATAGATGTAAAAAATCTATCATTTTCTTATTCTAAAACAAATCCAATCTTTCACAACGCAAACTTTCAAATCCACTCCGGAGAACTAGTTGCAGTAATTGGACCAAACGGAGCAGGTAAATCAACACTTGTAAAAATTCTATCAAAACTAATTCCAAAACAAAATGGAAACATTAACATATTTGGAAAACTCTCATACATTCCACAAAAATTCAATCAAGATACTAATTTTCCTGCAAAAGTTTCAGAACTATTAGACTTAGAATGTTGCGGATGTAATCTAAGAAATCAAGTAAGTGAAAGTTTAAATATTAAAAATTTAGAAAATAAACAATTTAAAGATTTATCAGGAGGACAACAACAAAGAGTTCTAATATCTATAAGTCTCCTATCAAATCCAGAAATTTTAATTCTAGATGAACCAACAGTTGGAATAGACAGACAAACACAAGAAGAATTTTATAAATTATTAAAAACATTAAATAAAGAAAGAAACTTAACAATAATTTTTGTAACACATGACACAGGAATGGTATCCCATTATTTTGATAAAATTCTGGTAGTCCACAACAAACATATTTGTCTAGAAGATTCAAATAAAACAAATAAATACCAAAAAACATTTATGGAATCCCATCAAGAAAATCACCACCACAAAAAAACAAAAACTGAGGTAAAAGATAAAAAATGATGATACCAGAAATTTTAACTTATGAATTTATGCAAAGAGCATTACTAGGTGGATTATTAATTGGAGTTTCAACAGCGTTAATTGGTGTATTTTTAGTTTTAAAAAGATTATCACTATTAGGAGATTCATTCGCTCATGCAAGTTTTGGAGGAATTGCTCTAGGATTTGTATTAAACATTAATCCAATTTTAACAGCAATTGTATTTGTAACATTTGCAAGTTTAGGAATTGATAAACTAATTAACAAAGCAAAACTTTACGGAGAATCAGCAATCGCATTAATTTTATCTTTTGGAATGGCTTTTGCTATTGTATTAATTGGAGCAACAAACAAATTAGACGTAAATATTTTTTCATATTTATTTGGATCAATTCTAACAATTAGTGAAACAGATTTAATGATTAGTGGAGCAGTTTTATTTTTAATTTTAACATTTTACAAATTAAGTTATAAAAAATTAGTTTATTCAACTTTTAATAATGATGTTGCAAGAGTTAGATTTTCCCAAACAGACTTAATTAATAAAATCTTTATTGTCCTATCAGCTATTACAATCGTAATCGCAACACGAGCAGTAGGAATCTTATTAATCTCAGCATTAATAGTAATTCCAAGTCTAATTGCTTTAAACTTATCAAAATCATTTAAACAAACATTAGTTTACGCAAGTATCGCAAGTGTAATTGGTATTTATTTAGGAATATTCTTTGCCTACTTTTTCGACTTGCCAGCAGGTGGAACTATTGTTTTAAGTCTACTTGGTTTATTTTTAATTTCTCTTTTATTTAAGAGAAATTAAATTTTATTTCTCAAAGTGTGAAAAAACTACAACTTCTAACACCTCAAAAACACCTTTATAAATAAACACTAACTAAACTTAATATGGTAAAAAGATTATTTGATAAAATTATTAAAAGTAGAAATAAATACTCAAAAGACTTTAACAAAATGAGTATGGACTTACACGAAAAGTATGGTGGAAAATTAGAAATTAACGCAACAGTTCCACTAAATAACAAAGACCAATTAAGTTCTGCATACTCACCAGGAGTTGCTGAACCTTGTAGAATTATTCAAAAAGACGAATCAAAATTAAAAGATTTAACAATTAATGGTAAAACAATTGCTGTAATTACAGATGGAAGTGCAGTATTAGGATTAGGAAACATCGGACCAAAAGCATCACTGCCAGTAATGGAAGGTAAATCTGCTTTATTTAGAAAATTTGGAGGACTAAACTCATTCCCAATTGCTCTAGACACTCAAGATGTAGAAAAATTCATTGAAACAGTTAAAATGTTAGCTCCAAGTTTTGCAGGAATTAACTTAGAAGATATTTCAGCTCCAAGATGTTTTGAAATTGAAGAAAGACTAAAAAAAGAATTAGACATTCCAGTATTTCACGACGACCAACACGGAACAGCAATTGTAGCATTAGCTGGATTAATTAATGGTTTAAACATTGTTGGAAAAGAAGTAAAGAAAACTAAAATTGTAATCAATGGAAGTGGAGCAGCTGGAGTCTCAATTGCAAAATTATTCAAAAGATACGGATTTAAAAATACAATTATGTGTGATAGTAGAGGAATTATTTCAAGTAAAAGAAAAGATTTAAAGAAAAATAAAGCTAAATTAGACCTACTTAAATTCACAAACTCAAAAGATATCGAAGGAACTCTAAAAGAAGCAATTATTGGAGCTGACGTATTTGTAGGAGTATCTGTTGCAAACGCATTAACAAAAGAAAATGTTAAAACAATGAATAAAGATGCAATTATTTTCGGACTTGCAAACCCAATCCCTGAAATTATGCCAGAAGATGCAAAAGCTGCTGGAGCAAAAATTGTAGCAACAGGAAGAAGTGACTTTCCAAATCAAATTAATAATGTATTAGTATTCCCTGGAATTTTCAGAGGAGCATTAGACTCTGGTGCTAAAAAGATTACAGAAGATATGAAAATTGCAGCTGCTGTAGGATTAGCTAGTTTAGTTAAAAAACCAACTGTAAACAAAATTATTCCAAATCCATTTGAAAAAAATATCGCAGAAACTGTAGCAAAAGCAGTGGCTGACCATGTTAATAAAAAATAATTAATTATGTATTATTCATTATTAATTATTTTTATTAAAATCCCAAGAATTTAACTCTTTAACATTACTAAAAGAATGTTGACAATTTTCCATAATTTGCGAATTATTCTTCTTTAAATCAGCTATAACTTTCTTAAAATAATCTCTCTTAGAATCAGTCTCAATTAAAGGGCAAACATTCTTCACAGGCTCATAATTAACTAACTTTACATAATTTACAATTAAATCCTCATCAACATAAATTAAAGGTCTAATAACCTCTACCCTCCCATTCTCAGCTAAATACTTAGGCTTAAGTAAAGATATTTTACTAGAAAAAAACATATTCATCATTTGAGTCTCAATCGCATCATTTAAAGTATGACCTAAAGCAACCTTATTAAATCCATTTTTAATTGCATAATCATAAATAATTCCCCTACGCATTCTAGAACATAAAAAACAAGGTCTAAACTTTTTCTTTTCAAGTTCAGACTCCAAAATATCAGAAACTTGTGAATCATAAATCTCAAAATCAATAGATTCATCCTTTAAACCATGTTTTATTAAATTTAAAAAATTAGAATCAAACCCAGGGTTAACAGTAAAAGCCTTTAACTCAAAATTAACTAAATACTTTTTTTTAAGTTCCAATAAAGTCCTAATCAAAACAAAACTATCCTTTCCCCCAGAAAAACAAACTAAAATTTTATCTCCCTCCGAAATCATAGAAAAATCAAAAATAGCTTTACCAGTTGATCTACAAATTTTCTTAAATTCATCCATATTAACTAAAATACTCAAATAATTATAAATATTTACAACAATTAACTAAAAATTATATAGTAATAAATTTATAAACTCAAATAAAATATAATAATTTTATGACAAAAACTTCATTAGAAAATGAAATAGAACCGCCGCAGACTCAATCTGAAAATCAAACAATAATCAATAATTTAACTAAATTATATAATTCTACTCTGCAAGAAAATAACAATATATATAGTTCATTAATTACAACATCTGGACTAATTGAAATAATCTCAGCATCAAGCTTAAATCACTTTAACTACCAAACTCCAGCAATTCTAACTGGAATAATTGGAACAGCTTCACTAATATATGGACTAAACTCCCTAAATAATAAAAAATCAAAAATTTCTGAATACATAACAAAAAAACAATTAAAATATAATCCTAAAACTTTAGAAAGAGAATTTAATAACTATTAAATTTTTCTCAAAACTCTACCAAAAGTTTAATTCTTAAACATTTAAATTATAAATATAATTCAACTAAAATATAATATGAAATTAAATAAAACTTTCATAACAATTATATTAATTTTAATAATTAGTTTAATAATACTAACTATTCCAACAATAAATTACAAACTTAAAATGGAAAACTCACAAACAAATAAACAATCAACACAAAAAGAAAACTTAAACCCCTATTTAAATTCAAAATCAATCCCTCAAGAAAATATCGAAACAGCGACATTAGCAGGTGGATGTTTTTGGTGTATTGAAGCTAGCTTAGAACAGATAAATGGAATTATAAGTGTAGAATCTGGTTACACAGGAGGAGATATAAATAATCCAACATACGAGCAAGTATCAACTGGACAAACTGGACACTACGAAGCAGTAAAAGTTAAATACGACAAAACAATAATTAACTATAAAACAATTTTAGAAAAATTTTTTGAATTATTTGACCCAACAGATGATACGGGAAGTTTCTCAGATACTGGAAGTCAATATAAATCTGCTATATTTTACAAAAATGAAAATCAAAAACAAATCGCAGAACAATTAATTCAAAAATTAAACAAATCTAAATTATACAATAAACCAATAGTTACAAAATTAATTGAAAACCAAACATTTTATATTGCTGAAGATTACCACCAAGACTACTATAAAAAATCATCAACAAGATACAATCAATATAAAAAATACTCTGGAAGACCACAATACTTTGAAAAAATAAAACAAAAAAAAGAAGAAATAAATGAATAACAAATATAACATAAAAACTAATAAAAAAGAAATTACTATAACAATAATATTAATTTTAATATCATTATTATCTACAATTACAATACTAACTAATATAGAAATGGAAAATCAAAATAACACAATAATAAATAATAATAAATATTCAAAACCAAGTATTGAAGAATTAAAAAAAACACTAACTAAAGAACAATTTGAAATAACTCAAAATGAAAAAACAGAAAAAGCATTTGAAAATAAATACTGGGACAATAAACAAGAAGGAATTTATGTTGACATTGTAACAGGAGAACCTCTTTTTTCATCAATAGACAAATATGACTCAGGATCAGGTTGGCCAGCATTTACAAAACCAATAGATACAGTAGAAATTGAAAAAAATAAAGATTTCAAATTTGGAATAATAAGAACTGAAGTAAAAAGTTCAGCAGGTTCTCACCTAGGACATGTATTTGACGATGGACCAAAAGATAAAGGCGGTCAAAGATTTTGTATTAATTCTGGAGCTTTAAACTTTATACCTAAAGAAAAATTAAAAGAATTAGGTTATCAAGATTACTTATATTTATTTGAAAAATAAAAATAAATACTTATTTATTTATTTGTGAAAGCCGAGATCGGCTGGATTCAAATCCCCTGAAATAAATCCTAACCTTCCGCCCAAACTTTCAAATTTTTTTCTTAAAACCATAACCTTCTCAATTAAATCAATCGTATGTAACGGTAAATCTTTTTTATAAATTCCATTAGACCAATAATCCAAAACTAACTTTGAATCTCCAAAAATATATTTATCCCCCATTAAAATTGCAATATTTAAAGCAAAAAATAAACCAGATAATTCTCCAAAATTATTTGTAAAAGTTTTACCTAAATGATAAGTCTCAAACTTTGTAATTTTATCACCATCTAAAAACTCATCCAATAAACTCTTACCATTCTCATTAGTAACCTTTACCTCAACACCATCACCACGCCCAGTCCCAGCATCAAAATAAATTCCCTTCTCAAGTTCAAAATTAACTCCCAAAATATTTTTAGCAACAACCTTAGGTTCATAAATTGCTCCAGAATCAATCCATAAATGTGCCTCAGTTTGAGTCTTAAATTTTTTATACTTAGCAGAAGTCCCCTTAACTTTCTTAGAACATTCATCCCAATTGTTAAAAATTCCTGACTCATCTCCGAGCACATAAGCGTAATAAAATTTTTTTTTTGCTGCCAATTTTAATCTAAATAAAAAATAATAAATAAACAAATTATTATATCTAAAGATAGTTTTTCAAAAATAGATTAAAAAAATTAGTTTTTACTTAAAGTAAAAAAAGGAAGTTTCCATAAAATAAAGTAAATAAAAAAATAAATATAAAAAATAAAAAGAATGAATTAAAATTAACTCATTACTGGAACTAATTTTACAATAACAATATCATAACCACCACGCCTTGTAAAAGGAGTTCCCCCAATTGTAACATCAGCATTAATCAACCCACCAAGATAAATTGAACCCTCTGAATCAATTTTCACATTCATACCAAAATCATAATGATTTGAATCCCAAACTTCTTCAGACCATAAAGGAGAACCAGTAGCATTTAACTTAGCAACATAAGCGGCATAATTATTAGCACCAAAACTTTCCCCAGTTAAATTAAAAGGACTTGAACTTGAAGTAAAACTTACAAAAATATTATTCTTTGGATCAACCGCAATTGAATTTACAGTATCATCACCATTCATAGAATAACTCCTAGACCAAACTACATCTCCATCACTTGAATCAAACTTTAAAATAACCATATCATCTGTTCCAGTATGACTAGTCCCATCAATATTTAAAGTTCCAGAAAAATATCCTGCAATTAATAAATTTTCATCTGAATCTAAGACAATTGACCTATCAGTATTTTCAATCCTATAATTATATGTTGAATACCATAATAAATTTCCACTTGGACTAACCTTAAAAACCATTGTAGAATCAGTCCCAGGATTAGGATTATTAACAACAGTCCCATTCCAAAAAGTTACAGAATTAGCACCATATCTCCCCTCAATATAAATATTCCCTGAACTATCTCCAACAATCCCATGAATATAAAAATTATCATTACTAGCAGTTATAGCTTTAGCCCACTGAGCAACCCCACCAGAATTAAACTTAACAATAATCGGTGAAGGATTAGCATTAGTTGCCGCAGTAACTCCATTCCCAAAATCAACACCTGCTCCCTTACCAATTACACCTGAATAAATATTCCCCGGACTATCTGAATAAATTGCCTTAGACTGTTCTAAATTAACAGAAGTTGAAACATACTTACTAGCAGTTCCAAGATTTCCATTATCAAAATTTAAATAATATGCTTTTTGATTTCCTGTTGAAGTTGAAAAAGTAAAATCATTAGATGCTAAAGAAATTGAACCATACTCGGCATTTCCTGATAAATAATAACTATCATCAGAATTTACAAAAATACTACTAATTAAATCATCTCCAGTCCCTCCATAAATCTTTTTTTTAATTAAATTTCCATTTTTATCAACCTTATTAAAAAAAGCATCTTTATTCCCAAAAGCAGAATCTATACTTCCATCTGAAAACCTAAAATTAGCAGTTGAACTCATCCAACCACCAAATAAAATATTATCATTAGAATCTAACTCCATAGCCAATAAAAAATCATTCCCTGTTCCACCTAAATGTTTAGCCCAATCAATTGTATAATCCACAGCATCAAAAACATCAGGCACATACTTTGAAGTAATATTCCAAGTTGTAGTATAATCTCCCAAGGTTAAAGAAATAATATTAGAACCTAAACTAATATTTGAACTATTTGCCCTTAATACTAAATTATCTCCAACACTAATAACAGAACTTGTTAAATAAGAATCTCCATTAATACTAAATTGAGGATTACCATCTCCTGAAATACTAATAGCTGTCCCTGGATCAAACCCAACTGGTAAAACAAAATTTGAATAAGTTAAATTATTTAAATCTAAATTACTTAAATCAATAAAATTAAAAACATCAGGACTAGAATCTAAACTAACAACTCCAGGATTATTATTTTTTTGAACATAATCATAACTTTCAATAATTTTATCTCCAGTTTCAACAACAATATTCACAGCACCAGAAATATTTTCAATACAAGAAGAAATATTAATATAATCAATACCTGAAACTGTCCCATTAAAATTACAATCAACACCATTTATATTAATAGAATTAATCGAAGAATTAAATTTAGAATTTAAATATAATTTATCTCCTATTATATCTTCCACCTTAACTGAATTTGATGAATCAGTATCAGATTCAACACCAACAAAAACAGAAGAACTAAAAGCTGTAAACCACCCTTGAAATCCAACTACGGACATAACTGCAACAACTAATAATAAAGCAGTAGCTACAACTGGACTTATTCCTTTTTTCGCTTTTCGAAAAATAGAACCAAACAAAACTTTTTTAGAAACTCCATATTTTTTAAAATTTAGATTAAACATAGAGTAAATTTTAAAATAACTCGATATAAATATGTATATTAACTCTTAGTAAAAAATTAGATATCAAATAACAAAAAAAAATAAAAAATAAAGATAAAAATAATCTTAACAACTCAATTCATTTTCAATTGCGCAAGCTGTTGTTGTTTTATTCCCAAAATTAAAAACATTCACATTAAAAACTCCCGGTTCACTCCCTGAAGAAATATAATCTAAAACTTCCGTATCAGCCCACTCACTTGGATAATTCCAACCATTCCAATCATAACGCCACTCATTCCAACCAATACCTAACTCCTTAACATAAATCCCATTATCTGACAATAACTTTCCAACATTTCTCCCAGTCATACAACTAGAACTATAACAATAAACTACTGTTTCCTTCCCATTATTTTCTAATGCTCTAAAAGCACTAACAATTCTTTCCTCATCTGTAACATTTGTATAATTTAAAGATAACTTCTCATTAATAGATAACGCAACAGGAATATTAATTGCAGAAATAATATGCTCTTCCTCATACTCACTAATTAACCTCAAATCAACCAAATTATACTTATAACTATCTCCTTTCATAATATCCTTTCTCACATGATGAGGAGAAACTAAAGTTGCCGTCTCAACAGCATAATAATCCCTAATTAAATCTTCCTGACTCTTTTCTAAATCATTAATATAATAATTTAACATAACCTGACTAGACAAAATCCCAAAAAAAGCTCCAAAAATTGAAGCCCATAAAAAAACTTTAAACGTTGTTTTTGTTTTCATAATAAACTACTGAAATTTAAACATTATAAATCTAATTAAAAAAATTACTATTTTACAATAATTGAAACTTCACTTAAACCATTTTTCCCACCAGTTAAAATATTATATTTTTCACCCTTATCTAAATTACAAGAAGACAAATCTATTTTATTTAAATCATCATTACTTAAACCCAAATCAACAGCTAAAAACTTAATCTCATCACTAGTTAAAACTTTATCATAAATTCTAACTTCTGAAATAATCCCTTCAAAAAAATTAGTCCCATATCTTCCAAAATTAAAAGAAGTTACTCCAAAAGTATTCATCTGAGGATAAGAAAAATTCCTATCATACTTCCCATAAAAATAAGACTTTGTCTCCATCGAAGTTAAATTAGCAGTTACAAAATAATTAGTAAACTCATTAACATCTGAAGTTTTATTTGATAAAAATAAAGGAGTTCCATCCCCCCAATAAAAATTCATTCTTCCAGTTTGCCAATTATGAAAATTCCCAGCCCTAATTAAAAATAAAGAATTTCCTCCAGCCTCATTTGAAAATAAAGGAACATTCAAATCTGTATACCTTTTAAAAATTATATTCACAGAAACATCATTAAAATTTCCCCAAGATTTATTTCCTAAATCAACAAAATCATCAACACCATCAAATTCCAATCCATCAGAATTAAAATCAATAAATTTTGCTTTTCTAAAATTATATAAATCTAAAATTTCACTTGAACTCAAAACCTTTGAATAAATTCCAACCTCATCAATTAATCCATCAAATGCTCTGTGTTCCATATGCTCCTCAGAAGCACCAATAATTAAATTTCCAGATGAATTATACAAATCATCTGAAAAATTTATAGATGAAGCTAATTCTCCGTTTAAATACATATTAGTTTTATTATTACCAAAAACAATAGTTCCATAATTCCAAGAATTAAGTGTGATATTTTTTTCTAAATTAAAAACATGATAATCACTAGTTGAATTTGAAACAGTAATTTGTATACTATTTTTAGGTTCATGAACATTTACAATAAATTGAGTTTGACCAACATTAGTATTTCTATAATTTAAAATTCTACTATAATTATTCTCTCCAAAAGAATTAGGGTTAAACCAAAAAGATAAAGAAAAATCTTTCACTAAATCAAATGAAGCTGAATTATTAATTTCAATAAAATCATCAACTCCATCAAAACTATAACATCCATTACTTATGCACCTAGTATCAACCCAGCTAGCACCATTAACAATCCCATCATTTTCATAAGCTGTTAAATCATTAGCATCATTATTATCAAAATTTAAAATCATTCTAGAATTCCCAAATAATTTTCCATCATGACCATTTCCTGAAAAATCTTTAATAATTCCATCATCAGTATTATCAAATTTCCAATGACCAACTAAATTACTAATCGAATCATTACTAACTGAACTTGAAAAACTACAAACCTCATTCCCTAAACCATCTGTAACTTTTAATAAATCTATTTTAGAATTACCTGATGATTTTAAATATAAATTATCATTAAAAATGCCTTCAACACTAGCTACTCCTGAACTTGAAGTTTGCCCCTCAACATCAACTAAAACAGAACTAGAAAAAGCCGTAAACCAACCTTGAAAACCAACCACAGAAATAACAGCTACAACTAATAATAAAGCTGTTGCAACAACTGGACTTACAGCATTATTATTTTCAAAAAATCTTAACATAAAATTAAAACATCTAAATTATTTATAAAAATTATTCACTCAAAAAAAAATTAATTTAACTAAATTTAACTAACACACGAACTATTAGTTTGAGTAAAAGTTACACCTGGCGTCCAAGCAGGATCTTTAGGAACACAATAATTAAAATCATTATTTGAAACATCTATAATACTAAGACTTGTCCAATTACTAGAACCTGTAAACTCATCTAAATTATTATTATTTACATAAAAAGAAGTTAAATTACCATTTAAATTTTCCAAACCATATAAATTTTCTAATTGCATATAATCTAAAAATAATTGTTCAATAGAACCCCAATCAGGATAAATTGTAAAATTATCTAAATTATAATTATATTTCATATAAAGATAAGTTAAAGTTGTCCAATTAGGATCTAACACAATATTTTCAACATAATTATAATTTTTCTGTATATTTAAAGTATGAATATTTGACAAAGTATTAGTAAAATTAACAAACTTAATTCTATTAACATCAAGATCCAAATGCACAACTGAATTAATATTATTAAAATTGACATCAAAACCAGTTAACTTATTATCCCCAATATTTAATCTAGATAATTTAGGTAAAGAATGTTGAAATGAAATTTCTTCAATATCATTATCCTCTAAAAGTAAATTAGATAAATTAACCAAACCTTCAAAACCCTCAATAGATTTAAAATTATTTCCCCAAGTAGATATTTGTTCAACATTTTCAGGATTTTCAAAACTAATCTTTACTGTTTTTCTTCTTAAATCCTCAGTCAAATTAAAATCAAAATTATCATGAACATCATAAAAGTGTGAAGCCGTTTTACCAGTTTCTAAAACCTCAACAGTAACATTAGTATTTAAACCAGTAAAAGGTTTAATTCCAAAAACAAAACTATCAACATAATTAGACCCTGTATCAAAATAAATTAAAGTATCCTCAACATAATTTGGCAAATTACAAGAATCATCATCTTGAAAAATAGTTAAATCAACAGGAAAAGTGAAATTATATTTAAAACAAGGTAAATTCGTATCCAACAAATCTAAACTTTGTAAATTTGTCCAATTATTTGAAATATCTAAACTATTTAAATTTTGATTTCCTGATATAGATAATACAGTTAAATTAACCCAATCCTCATTCAAATCAACACTATCTAAATTATTATACTCCAAATATAAATTAGTTAAATTATTCCATAAATTTAAACTAGAAAAAGAATTTAAATTATTACTACCTAAATTTAATTGATTTAATTTAGTCCAATAATTTGAACCCGTAAAAGAATTTAAATTATTATTAGCTAAATGCAATTGAGTTAATTCTGTCCAAGAATCATATCCAGTAAAAGAATTAATATTATTATAATTTAATCCCAAATACCTTAAACTAGTCCAATTAGAATAAATATTAAAATTTAAAAGACCCTTACCATTTAAATTTAAAGTCTCCAAACCAGTAAATTCATCATTTAATTGAAAATCAATAACTTTAGTCGCAGGTAAAAATCTAATCGCAGAAATCTTTGAATAATCAACATTTACAATTTCAACAACTTTCCCCCTAATATCACTAGAAAATAAACTATTAAAATTATACATAACACCACCCCCTAAATCATAACTAAATTGACTTAAAGTAATAGTAACATTCTCTCCAGTCTCTTTAACTCTAAAAGTAATATTAGTATTTGCATCAACTGCTCCAAATAAAGCCCGAGGGATAGAAACTTCATTAAAAATTATATACGGATATTCTGATTTAGCAAAATATAATCCGCTCAAATCAACCATTTGAGTTTTCTCAATAATTTTACTATCTATTACAACCAAAATATCAGCAACACCAGAATCTACATTAGCTAAACAATATGACAAATCAATTTTATTAATCGAATTACTTGTCAAATTTTCAGAAATATTACAATCAACCTCATTAACACTAACTGAATTGATTTTACCTCCAACATTTCCATTAGATCTAATATATAATGTATTTCCATAAATACCATCAACATCAGCTCCCCCTCCAAATGAAGAAGAAGATTGTGTTTCCACACCAACTAACAAAAAACCAGTAAAATTAGTAAACCAACCTTGAAAACCAACTACAGAAATAACAGACACAACTAATAATAAAGCCATTGCAACAACAGGAGTTATTCCATTCTTTGAAAAAAACACAAATTTAGAACGAACTCTACATAAAGATTTTATCACATATTTATTTTTAAATAAATTGAACATATCCACTAAACAAATGTATAGTTTATAAAATTAATTGACTCAAAATAAGAAATAATAAAAAAAATATAGTTAAAATAATTAAATCAAAGAATTTTTACGCCTTAAATTTAATCCTTCTACAAGTAAAGTATCACAAACACCCTTTAATTGAGAATTTGTAACTGTATATATAATAGACTTATCCCCTCTGTCAAATATATTATTAAACTTATCAACAGCACCATTTAAATTATTATCATCAGACATCATCTTCCTAAATAATAAAACATCCATAAAACTAGGTTTTTTAACAACATTTAACTTAAACTCACAACTCTCATCAGAATACAAAAATCTTCCTCCACCCCCATAAACTTTAACTCCTCTCTCAACATCATACGGGGAAAGATTTTTATCACTCGTAACTAAAAAAGATCTATCATTTTTACAAATATTTGACTTTTTAACAGGCTCATTTGTAAAACTATAAACATAAGCAACTCTATCTCTCATCCAAACATTCCCCCACAAATCCATTTCATTAAAATCAAAACCAGAATTAATTAAATCTTCAAACTCATCTAACGCACTCTCCAAAACAAAATGTGGTTTAACTCCAATAATATTTAAATCAAACAAAGACTTAGAAAATGGATCAATAACTGACAAATCCGTTCCAATAATAGATTTAGAAACCTCGCACATAGTTCTATCACAAGACACAATTAAAGTTTCAAGATTAGAATTTTTTTGAGCATAACTTTTAGCACACTCAACAATCTGTAAATCCTCATAACTTAAAGCAGTATCCGGATTTTTAATATACCTCTCCTGTAAACACCGACTATGTGCCTCATTTACCTCAAAAGAAATTTCACTATCACTTAAAATATTAGTTTTTTTAATTAAAGAATTAATAATATCAGCCTGTTTTAAAGTAACTTTAACTTTTGCATCTCCATTTTCATTATGTCTTAAAATAGAAGATAATTCATTATAAATACTCTCAGAAGTAAAAATATTATCTGTTTTTTCTAAATCTAAAGTCCAAAACTCATTTCTACCAAATGCCAAATAAGCACAAGTATCTACAAAATAAGATTTATTCATAATATATTTTCAAAAAATATAGTTTATAAAATTTACTAAATCCTAACTACTTTAAAATATTAGAACGTTTATGATATAAATTTTCATAAAAACTTTTCCCAGCAACATTTTTTAACTGATCCCCAGTAATAGTATAAGCAATAGAATCCATTCCCTTTCTAAACTCCTTAACAATCCCCATAACAGTTTGATTATACAACTGTAAATTCATTTTCCCCTTACTCAATCTTGACCTAACTAACTCAACTTGTTTTTTAGTTGGTTCCTTTTTTAAAATATTTAACTCTAAATTAAAACCATCAACAATTGGAAAAACTCCCCCACTTTTATACATCCTAACCATTCTCTCAGAATTATCAGCAGTGATTTGAGATGTATTTACTAAATAAGATTTATTAAACCTATCTCTCTCTGACTCATTTGGAGAAAAACTATGAATATAACCAATATTATCTTTTAAAAATACATTTCCAAAAATATAATCTTCCTCATTTTCAATTAAACTACTTAAATCAGACACAGCCTCCTCTAAAACAAAATGCGGTTTAATTCCCTTCGTCCCATTAAATAAAGCTTTAGAAAACGGTTCAATAACTTTTAAATTAGATCCTATAATTAAAGGCACAGAACTTGCCATTGTAACATCTCCAGTAAAAAGCAAAACATCTAAATCACTATTTAACTTAGAAAAATTATTAGCAACCTCAACTAACTCGATATCTCTTTCCCCCATAATAGTATTAGGATTTTTAATTTGTCTTTGAACAATACTTCTCTTATGAGCATCATAAACTTCATCAGAAATTTCTCTATTAGAAACAACATTTGTAGAACTAATTAAATCATCTAACCTTTTTCTTTCAAAATTTCCTAATTTAACTTTTCCAGAATTTGGATTTGTAAGTGCATTCACCTCATCAATAATAGTTTTAGGAGTATATAAATCTCCACCAGCTAATGTAATTGTCCAAAATTCATTTTTAGCATACGCAACATAAGCACTACTATCTACAAAATAAGCCTTTTTCATAGAAAAAAAAATGAATTTCATCTTATAAATGTAACTGATAGTAACAACATAACTGAATTTAAAAAGAAGAAAATCTCAAAAAATAAAAATCTCAAAAAGTAAAAAAAGTAAAAAAAGTAAAAAAAGTAAAAAAAGTAAAAAAAGTAAAAAAAGTAAAAAACAATATTTAAAAAAATAAAATTGATTAATAAAAATTGATTAATAATATTTTATTAATATCAAATTTATAAATTTTAAGTTTACTTATATTTAATTAAAGTTTGTAAATTATATCTATCTTTATCTGAAATATTTGAACCAAATTCATCATCTGACATACAAAATCTCATACAAGTTTCAGCATCATTAATTCTATCAACTAAATGTCCATAAGTTGAAATTTTAGACATAGACTTAGGAGCATCATTTAAATTTTTACCACAATGTGCATCTTTAAACTTAAATTTTTTTAAAACTGAATCAACAACTTTAATTTCATTTTCATCTAAATGTGCTAAATCCATAGCAAGAGCCAAAGAGTGATAACCTCTCTCATTAAAATCTTCTATAAACCCAGAATTACCATTTAAAGATAAAATAACTGAATATCCTTCTGCTTTAGGATGATTACCTAAAACATTTCCAACTGAATCATATAATTTAATACCTGTTGGAACTCCATATGTTTGTTTCAAACTTTCTTCATCATATGTCTCAAAAAACTTTTCTTTTGTATCGTAAATATTTTTTAATACCATTGTATAGTAACAACTAATCATATTTAGTATTTAAATGTAAAAGATAAAAAAGTATAGTGAATAAAATTCTCAAATATTTACATACATATTAAAATAAAACAAAAATAAATAATTAAAATATATAGTTAAAATAAACAATTAAATTTTATAATTAAACAAAACAAATATAAAAAACAATAAATTCATAAAATTATATAATAAAAAAATGAAAATCCCATTTAAAATCCACTCAAAATATAAACCAAGCACAGCACAACAAGATGCGATAACAAAATTAGAAAAAGGATACAAAACAAATAAAATCCAAACTCTTTTAGGAATTACAGGATCTGGAAAAACTTATACTTTTGCTAATTTTATTGAAAAAGTCCAAAAACCAACTTTAGTATTAGCACATAATAAAATTCTAGCAGCTCAACTATATCAAGAATTAAAAGAATTATTTCCAGAAAATAAAGTAGAATACTTTATTTCATATTATGACTACTACCAACCAGAATCATATATCGCAACAACTGACACATATATTGAAAAAACAGCAACAATTAATCAAGAAATTGAAAGACTAAGACTAAAAACAATTTCATCATTAGTAAGCAGAAACGATGTAATAGTTGTAGCATCAATATCATGTATTTATGGTGCTGGAAATCCTGAAGACTTTAAAAAATTAGGATTTGAACTAAAAGTTGACCAGCAAATCTCACGAAGTGAAATTACAAACCAATTTGTAAAAATGTTATATGAAAGAAATAATATGGACTTACAATCTGGAAGATTTAGAGTAAGGGGAGATACAATAGATATAATTCCAGGATACGAAAAAAATATTATAAGAATTGAAATGTTTGGAGATGAAATTGAAAAAATTTCTCTTATCGATAAAGATACAATGGAAAAAATTGAAAATTTAGATAAAATTAAATTATTTCCAGCTAAACAATTTGTAATTGATGAAGATAAAACTTTAGCCACAATTCCTAAAATCAGAGCAGAACTAGATGAAAGATTAAAAGAACTTCCATTATTAGAATCTGAAAGGTTAAAAAAGAAAGTAAATTACGATTTAGAAATGATTCAAGAAGTTGGATATTGTAATGGAATTGAAAACTATTCAAGAATTTTTGATGGAAGAAAACCAGGACAAGCGCCACACGTATTACTAGATTATTTCCCAAAAGATTTTTTATTAGTTATTGATGAATCTCACCAAACTCTTCCTCAAAGTCGAGCAATGTATAAAGGAGATAAATCCAGAAAAGATAACTTAATTCAATATGGATTCAGACTCCCAAGTGCATACGATAACAGACCACTTCAATTTCATGAATTTGAAAAATACTTTAACCACACATTATTTGTATCTGCAACTCCAGGAGATTATGAAGAAAATAATAGTCAAAATACTGCTGAATTAATCGTAAGACCAACTGGGCTACTTGATCCAATAATTGAAATTAAACCAATTGATGGACAAGTAAAAGTATTAATTGAATTAATTCAACAAACAACAAAAAAAGGTGAAAGAAGTTTAGTTACAACATTAACTAAAAAAATGGCTGAAGATTTAACAGATTATTTAGCTAAAGAAAAAATTAAAGTTAGATATATGCACTCAGATATCGACAGCCTTGACAGAATTGAATTAATCCGATCCCTTAGAGCAGGAGAATTTGATGTATTAGTTGGAATTAATTTATTAAGAGAAGGTTTAGATATTCCAGAAGTATCTTTAGTAACAATTTTAGATGCTGATAAAGAAGGTTTTTTAAGAGATGAAAGAAGTTTAATTCAAACTATCGGAAGAGCTGCTAGAAACCAAAATGGAAAAGTTATAATGTTTGCTGACAAAATGACAATTAGTATGAAAAACGCAATTGATAAAACAAAATATAGACGTGAAGAGCAAATTAAATACAACAAAAAATATAATATCACTCCAACTACAATTATTAAAAAAGTAGCAGAAAAAACTAAAGAAGTGAAAGGAATAAAACATCTTGGTAAAACAGAAATTGAAAAAGAAATGGCTAGAATGGAAAAAGAAATGAAGGTAGCTGCTAATGATTTAGACTTTGAAAAAGCTATTGCTATGAGAGATTCACTTGAACAACTTAAAACAGAATGGCAATGGCAATCTGGAAGAACTAAAGATAAAAACTAAATTAAAAGTATACATAACACTTAAAATAACCTTGTAAAGAGGAATTTGAATAAATTATAAAAAATTAAATATAAATTAATTAGTATAATTAAAATTAAAGTGAATATACGTAATTAGTAACCTCATACAAATAATAATGATATTTATATATTGATAATTAATTAAATTATTTATAATGGTATTAAATGAACAAGAAAAAGCAGATTTACATAAAACAATTTGGAAAATTGCCAATGATTTAAGGGGAAGTGTTGATGGTTGGGATTTTAAACAGTATGTTTTAGGTATGCTTTTTTATAGATTTATTAGTGAAAAATTAATTAATGATGTTAATACTCATCAGCATAAATCTGGTGAAGAAGATTTTGATTTTACTACATTGGGTGATGAGGATGCTGAGTTAGCTAGAAAAGAATTTGTTCAAGATGATGGATTTTATATTTTACCAAGTGAGTTGTTTTCTAATATTCGAAAGAAAGCAAAAAATAATGATGATTTAAATGAGACTTTAGAAACTATTTTTAAAAATATTGAAAATTCAGCAAAAGGAACTAATAGTGAAGAAAGTTTGAAAGGGTTATTTGATGATTTTGATTTTAATTCTAATAAGTTAGGTTCTAATATTGAAAAGAGAAATAAGTTATTAATTAAGTTATTAGATTCTATTGGAGATTTAAATTTAGGAAATTTTAAAGACCATTCAATTGATACTTTTGGAGATACTTATGAGTTTTTATTAAAGATGTATGCGAGTTCTGCTGGAAAGTCTGGGGGAGAATTTTTCACTCCACAAGAGGTGAGCGAGTTACTTGCTAAGATTACAACAGTTGGGAAAAAGAAAATTAATAAAGTTTATGATCCTGCTTGTGGTTCTGGTTCTTTATTGTTAAAGTTTAATAAAATTTTAGGTGAAGGGAAGGTTTCTGGTTTTTATGGTCAAGAGATTAATATTTCAACTTTTAATTTGTGTAGGATGAATATGTATTTACATAATATTAATTATGAAAATTTTGATATTACTCATGGGGATACTTTAATTAATCCAAAGCAACAAGGTTTTGAGCCTTTTGATGCAATTGTTTCTAATCCTCCTTATTCTATTAATTGGGAGGGAGATGATAATCCTCTTTTAATTAATGATGAAAGATTTAAACCTGCTGGAGTTTTAGCTCCAAAGAGTAAGGCTGATTTAGCTTTTGTTATGCATATTTTACATAGTTTAGCAAATGATGGAACTGCTGCGATTGTGGAGTTTCCTGGTGTTTTGTATCGTGGTGGAGCAGAAGGGAAGATTAGAAAATATTTAATTGATAATAATTTTGTTGATTGTGTAATTCAATTACCAAGTAATTTATTCTTTGGAACTTCAATTGCTACTTGTATTATTGTTTTAAAGAAAGATAAACAAGATGATAATGTTTTATTTATTGATGCGAGTGATGAGTTTGAAGTTGATGGAAATAAAAATAAATTAAATTCTGAACATCAAGATAAAATTTTAAATAAATTTATTGAAAGAATTGATACAAATGAAACGGAATATATTTCAAAATTAGTTTCTAAAAAAGATATAAGTTCTAACGATTATAATATTGCTGTATCTTCTTATGTTGAAAAAGAAGATTTAAGGGAAAAGGTTAATATTAAAAAATTAAATTTAGAAATTTCTGATTGTGTTAAAGTTCAAAATGAATTAAAGAAATCTATTGATAAGATTGTGAAAGAGTTAGAAGGTGAAAAATAAATGGTAGGTGAGATAGAAAAAAAAGAAAAATTAACTGACTTTTTATTATATACTTCACCTAATGGAGAAATTAAAATTGAAGCTTTTTTGAAAGATGAAACTATTTGGTTATCTCAAAAGAGAATGTCTGAACTTTTTGGTGTTGGAGTTCCAGCAATTTCTAAACATTTACAAAATATTTTTGAAAATAAAGAGGTTGATGAAAAAGTGGCTATTTCCATTTTGGAAATACCCACTCAACACGGTGCTATTGAGAATAAAACGCAAAATGTCAAAACCAAATATTATAATTTAGATTTGATTTTATCAGTTGGTTATCGTGTAAATTCTTCTAAGGCGACACAGTTTAGAATTTGGGCAAGTAAAACTTTGAAAGAGTTTATTATTAAAGGATTTGTGATGGATGATAATCGTTTAAAAAATGGAGAATATTTTGAAAAAGATTATTTTAAAGAATTATTAGAAAGAGTTCGTTCTATTAGAACTAGTGAGAGAAGAATTTATTTACAGATTACAGATATTTTTGCTGAGTGTAGTATTGATTATGATAAAAATTCTAAAACAACTAAGGATTTTTTTTCAAGTGTTCAAAATAAGTTTCATTATGCAATTTCTAATAAAACTGCTGCTGAGATTATTTATAATAGTGCTGATTCAAATAAAGATAAAATGGGGCTTTCTACTTGGAAAAATTCTCCAGATGGAAGAGTTTTAAAATCTGATACTATTGTTGCTAAAAATTATTTAAAAGTAAAAGAGATTAAACAATTAGAGAGAACTATTTCAAGTTATTTTGATTATATTGAAAATCAGATTGAGAAAAAAAATACTTTTACAATGGATAGTTTAGCTGATTCAGTAAATAAGTTTTTAGATTTTAATGATTTTAAAGTTTTGGAAGGGAAAGGAAATATTTCTTATAAATTGGCTGAAGAAAAAGCATTTGATGAATATGATATATTTAATAAAACTCAAATTATTAATTCAGATTTTGAGAAGAAAATTAAAGGAATAAGTAAAAATGAATAATATTGATAAATTAATTAAAGAACTTTGTCCAAATGGAGTTGAATATAAAGAACTTGGTGAAATTTGTGATTTTCAAAATGGTTTTGCTTTTAAAAGTTCATTATTTGAAAATAAAGGACTTCCTATTTTAAGAATTACAAATATTAAAGATAAGTTTATTGATGAAAAAAGTTTAAAATATTTTGATGAAAAAAATTATAAAACAGATTTAACTCAATTTAAAGTAATTAATGGAGATATTTTAATTGCAATGTCTGGAGCAACAACTGGGAAAATTGGACAAGTTAAAGATAATCAAGAATTTTATATAAATCAACGAGTTGGAAAATTTGAACCAAAAAGTAAAATCTTAGTTAATAATTATTTATTTCATTTTTTATTAACAAAATTAAATTTTTTACACAATTTGGGTGGTGGTGGAGCACAACCTAATTTGAGTTCAAATAAATTGATGAAAAGTTTAAAAATTCCACTGCCACACATAAAAATACAGACCAAAATTGTCGAAATACTAGACAACTTTACAGACCTTGACACAAATTTAAAACAAGAACTTGAAAATAGAAAAAAACAATATGAACATTATAGGGAGCAGTTGCTGTGCTTTGATAATAGTGTTGAAATTACAACTTTAGATAAAATATCTAAAAATTTAGATTCAAAAAGAAAACCAGTTACTAGGTCTGCGAGAGATAAAGGAAAATATCCTTATTATGGTGCTTCTGGAATTGTGGATTATGTTAGTGATTATATCTTTGACGGGAATTATTTATTGATTTCTGAGGATGGAGCAAATTTATTAGTTAGAAAAACACCTATTGCTTTTCCAGCAACTGGAAAAACTTGGGTTAATAATCATGCCCATATTTTAGAATTTGATGAATTAATTTCACAGAGATTTATTGAGATTTATTTAAATTCTATTGATTTAACTCCATATATAACTGGTGCGGCACAACCTAAATTAAATAAAACAAATATGAACACAATTAAAATACCTTTTCCAAAATTTGAAATTAGAAAAGATATAGTTTCAAAAATAGACCAATTTGATAAATTAATTAATAATCTTCAAAATGAAATCAAATTAAGGCATAAACAATATGAGTCTTATAGGGAAATGCTTTTAAATTTCAAAAGATTAAATTAATTATACTAAAATGGTTGAACTTGAAAATTTTGAAGATTTATATACTGAAATTAAAAATAATGTTGATTCATCAGATAAAAATGTTTCAACAATTTATGCTTTTAACGGAACTGGAAAAACTAGATTGTCAAAGAAGTTTAATTCATTAAATAATGGTGAGACTGATGAAATTAAAGTTTTATGTTATAATGCTTTTTTAGAAGATTTATTTAGTTGGGATAATGAGAATTTTATTCTTACATTAAATGCTTCATGGGAATTAAAATTAATTAGAGATGAAGGTTTGGGGGATGAAATCTCAAAAACTTTTCAACGAATTTTAAATAGTAAAATTGAACCTGAAATTGAGTTGGAAACTGGAAAAATTCATTTCCAAATTCCTACTGACGGGACTGGTGAGAATATTAAAATTTCCAAAGGTGAGGAGAGTATGTTTATCTGGAGTGTTTTTCATACTATCTTGGAAAGAATTATTTTGATTTTAAAAGATAAAAAAGAAGACAGGTCAATAAATATATTTGATAATTTAGAATATATCTTAATTGATGACCCAGTTTCCTCCTTTGATGACAATAAAATAATAAACTTAGCAATGGAATTAATAAAAGTTATTAAATCTGATAAGGAGAAAAATATTGATTTTTTAATTACAACTCACCACGCCTTATTTTTTAATATTTTTTTTAATAAATTTAAAACTAAAAATAAATTTAAACATTATATTTTATCAAAAAATAAAACTAAATTTAATTTAACTGTACAAGGGAATGATACTCCATTTAATTATCATTTACTTGTAAAGAATGAAATTCAAAATGCTGTTGATAATGAAACTAAATTAAATAAATATCATTTCAACCTATTTAGAGGTTTAATGGAAAAAACTTCAAATTTTTTAGGAATAGGTTATTGGGGTGACTGTATCAATAAAAAAAATCCAGATAGAGATATTTTAATTAAAACAATTGATTCTTATAGTCATTGTAAATTTTCAGATTTAGAATATGAGAATTTAACTGAGGATGAAAAAAATATGTTCAAAGAATCCTTTGAAAGTTTTATTAAGGAGTATAAATTTAATTAATTATAATAAAAATGGTAAAAACAGATAAAACCCATAATTTGAACCAAAAACCAACTGTAATACCTAAATTTATCTCTTCAAAGAAAATTGAAGAAAATTACCAAACAGAAGACCAATTAGAAAAAGCATTTATTTCTCAATTAGAAAATCAACAATATGATTATTTAAATATTACGACAAATGAAGATTTAATTGAAAATTTAAAAACTCAATTAGAAAAATTAAATAATTATAAATTTTCAAAAAATGAATGGGAAACCTTTTTTAAAAAAGAAATTGCAAATAAAAACCATAAAATTGAAGATAAAACAAAAATAATTCAAGAAGATTCTACTAAAACTTTAATTAGAGATAATGGAAGTTCTAAAAATATTAGATTTATTGATAAAAAAAATATAGAAAACAATTCTTTACAAGTAATTAATCAATATACAACAAAATCTGGACAAAGAGAAAATCGTTACGATGTAACAATATTAGTTAATGGATTACCATTAATTCATGTAGAATTAAAAAAAAGAGGAATTAAATTAAAAGAAGCATTTAACCAAATTAGAAGATACCAAAGAGAAAGTTTTTGGTCTGATTCTGGTTTATTTAAATATGTTCAATTATTTATTATTTCAAACGGAACAAAAACAAAATATTTTTCTAATACAACAAGAGATAGTAGAATTAAAGAATTAAGTAATAAAAATATTAATCCAAAAGAAAAAAAATCAAGTCATAGTTATGAATTTACAAATATTTGGGCAGATAGTACAAATACACCAATTCACGACTTAACAGACTTTACAGAAACTTTCTTTGCTAAACATACAATTCTAAATATTTTAACTAAATATTGTGTTTTTACATCAGAAAATCAATTATTAGTTATGAGACCTTATCAAATTGTAGCAACAGAAAAAATAATTGATAAAGTAAATATATCAACAAAAAAAAAGTTATGTGGAACAATTGATGCTGGTGGTTTTATTTGGCATACTACTGGGAGTGGAAAGACACTTACAAGTTTTAAAGCTGCTCAATTAGCAACAAAAATTGAAACTGTAAAAAAAGTTTTATTTGTTGTAGATAGAAAAGATTTAGACTATCAAACTATGAAAGAATATGATAAATTTGAAAAAGGAGCAGCAAACTCAAATACAAGCACAGCAAAACTAAAAAAACAAATTGAAGATCCAAAATCAACAATTATTATTACAACAATTCAAAAACTAGACAAATTTATTAAAAAAAATTCAGACAATAAAATATTTAATGAACATATGATTTTAATCTTTGATGAATGTCACCGTTCACAATTTGGAGATATGCACAAAGCAATTAAAAAATCTTTTAATAACTATCATTTATTTGGATTTACTGGAACTCCAATTTTTGCAAAGAATTCTTCAAGCAGTGGAACAGTTGATTTAAGAACAACAGAGCAAGCATTTGGTGAAAAATTACATACTTATACAATTGTTGATGCAATTTCTGATAAAAATGTTTTAAAATTTAAAGTTGATTATGTTGAAACTATGAAACAAGCTGAAGATTCAGAAGATAAAAAAATAACTGACATTGACAGAAAAGCAGCATTAGAATCTCCAAAAAGAATTTCAAACATTGTAAAATATATTCATAATAATTTTGATGATAAGACAAAAAAGAATAGAACATATTCTCATAAAATTACTGAAAACATTACTGAAGTTTTAAAATCTAAAAATAAAAAGAAAGTTGAGAAAATTATGCAAAATAAACGATTATCTGGTTTTAATTCTATTTTTGCCGTGTCGTCCATTGAAATGGCTAAAAAGTATTATCTTGAATTTGATAAACACTCAAAAACATTACCTATTAATAGACAATTAAAAGTTGCAACTATTTTTAGTTATGGAGCAAATGATGAAGAAAATGAAATTGGTGTAACTGATGAAAACCCAGAAGATACAAGTGAACTAAGTAAAACAGACCGAGACTTTTTAGAAAAAGCAATTAAAGATTATAACAAATTATTCAAAACAAGTTACGACACATCAAAAGAAAAATTTCAAAACTATTACAAAGACATTTCTGAAAGAGTCAAAAACAGAGAAATAGATGTTTTAATTGTTGTAAATATGTTTTTAACTGGATTTGATGCTCCAACACTAAATACTTTATGGGTTGATAAAAATTTAAAATCTCACGGATTAATTCAAGCATATTCAAGAACAAACAGAATTTTAAATGCTATTAAAACACACGGAAATATTGTATGTTTTAGAAATTTAGAAAAGGCAACAAATGATGCGATTTCATTATTTGGAGATAAAAATGCCAGAGGAATTGTATTATTAAAATCTTATGATGAGTATTATAATGGTTATACTGAAAAAGGAAAAGAAATTAGAGGATATAAATCATTAGTTGAAGAACTAAAACATAAATTTCCGATTGGAGAAGAACCATTTGGTGAACAAAATAAAAAAGATTTTATTAAATTATTCGGTGGAATTCTAAGAATTAAAAATATATTAACAACATTTGATGAATTTATTGGAAATGAAATTTTAACAGATAGAGAATTACAAGATTATACTTCAATGTATCAAGATTTATATGAAGAATTTAGAAGTGAAAAAAATAATGATAAAGAAAATATTAATGATGATTTAGTTTTTGAGATGGAATTAATTAAACAAACTGAAATTAATATTGATTTTATAATTAGTTTAATTACAAAATACCATAAAAATAATATTAAAGATAAAGAAATTTTAAGTGATATTAATAGAATGATTAATTCAAGTACTGAATTAAGAAATAAAAAAGATTTAATTGAAGAATTTATTGAATCATTAAAAATTTCAAAAGATAAAGATGATGTTGATAAAGAATGGGAAGAATTTTTAGAAAAAAAGAAAACGGAAGAATTAGATTTATTAATTAAATCTGAAAATTTATTCCCAGAACAAACTAAATCTTTTATTGAAAAAGCATTTGGTGATGGATATATTCAATCATCTGGAACAATGTTATCAAATATTATAAAACCAGTTTCAAGATTTACAAAAACTAATGAAAGTGGAAAAAAAAGAAGTACTGTTGTTGAAAAATTAAATAACTTTTTTGATAGATTTTTTAGAATTTAATATTAATGAAAATAATTTCAAATTGGCTCCGCGAAAAAGTCCTCTTGAAAACTCTCACTTCGTTCGGAAAAAAGAAAAAACGCAAGTGACGCCTTGCAGGCTCTCGCAAGCTCGTAGGATATATCAAAGGGTTATAAAGAAATTCCGCGCTGGAATTTCCCAAATTTGTCCAATGGACAAACTTTTCATAACCGTATTCGTTACAAATAAATTTAAAATTGAAACTATAGTTTCAAACTATTTAAAAGTTAAAAGTTAATATATAAATAAATAAGAATTTCTAATAATATGAAAAAAATTAAAACAATAATAGCAATTTTACTAGTTGGGGCACTAATCATAATTAGTGGATGTTCACAAAAACAAATAATTGATGAAGGTGGAATTATTGCGCCTGAAGAAAACCAATTTGTTGAAATTATTTTAACAAAACAAGACTGTCTAAATAACAATGGAAAAGTTTCAGGTGATTTAATCTGTGAATTTAATAAACCTAAAATTTACTCAGAAAATGAAGAAATCCCACAAGATTATGCGAATGGACAATTATTAATATATGATGTAACAAAAGAAGTTTGTGAAAAAAATAATGGATATAAAACTTTTGACGGGAATGGAATTGAATTTTGCTTTATCCCTCTAGACAATTTACCTAAAATAATTGATAGAGGTGGAATTATAGCACCTGAAGAAAATTCACAATAATAGAAATAATAAATAAAATAATATACAAAATTTAAAAAATAAAATATAAAAATTAATTAAAATAATTAATTAATTTTAATCTCAGAAGTAGCCATAACTTCATTAGTTAAATCATTAATCACTACACTCTTTTTCTCAGAAACTAATTGTTCCCTAATTTTATCCTTAACTTCATCTAACCCAATAACTTCTGCGTCAGTTCTACCAGTTAACTTAATAACATGAAATCCAAATTGAGTCTTAACAGGTTTACTTGTATAATCATCAACATTCTCTAAATCAAATGCAGCAGCCTCAAACTCAGCAACCATAGCACCCTTACCAAAAAATCCTAAATCACCACCATTTGGACCACTTGGACCAGTTGAAAACTCCTTAGCTAATTTAGCAAAATCATCTCCATTATCTAACATCTCAATAACCTCATTAGCCTTATCCTCTGTCTCCAATAAAATATGACTTGCCTTAATTTGACCCGCTTTATTAAAATACTGACTATTAGAATTATAAAAATTTAAAATTTCCTCATCACTAACTTCCACCTTACTACTAGCCATATCATCAACATATAACATAATAGTTCTTTGAACAACATAAAAATCAACTAACTCATCAAAAGTAAAACTCTTATTAACTAAACTAACTTTAAAAACATCTAAACTTTGCCCAGACTGAATTAAATTAGTATTAAAAGAATCAATAACTTCCTCCCTATCAACAACAAACCCACCCTCAATAGCCTTATCAAATAAAATAGAAAATAAAATTGTTTGATTTAATAACTGACCTCTAGGAATATTCTCAACAACACTCTCATCAGCACCTTGTGAATATAATGAAATATAAATATTTCTATTTAAATCAGACTCTAAAATATCCTTACCATTAGCAACAGCTAAAACTTTTGAATCAGAATTTAACTCAGTCCCTAAAATCTCACCAGACAACTTATCTGAAGTATTACTTTTATCATCAAGATTTAAAAAACAAAAAATTGCTAAAGCAAAAAATAAAACAGCAACCATTACAACTACAATAGTTTTCTTATTCTTAAAATCAATTACTTTCTTATCAGCTTTCTTCTTAGTCTTAGTAATAGATTTTTTATCAACAGTTTTTTCAGATTTTGAATCAACTTTTTTATCTACTTTCTTAATAGTTTTTTTATCAACTGATTTAGCATTTGATTTCTCTACTGTCTTTTTTTCTTTTTTAACAGTATCTTTTTTAACAACATTTTTTTTAATAGTATCCTTTTTAATTGAACTATCTTTAGTTTTCAAGTTTTTTACTTCTTTACTCATAAAATTATAAATAATTTAATCTTTATAAATTAAATTAAAAAAAAGTTAAAAAAATATAAATAAATAATTAAAATAAAATAAAATAAAAAACAAATCATACAAAAATTATAAATAAATAAACAAATCATTAAATAAACCAAATAATAAATATAATTATGATATTAAAATTCGATAAAGTAAATCTTAGCCACGCAGACAAAAAAATATTTGAAAACCTAGACTTCGTACTAAACTCTAGCGACAAAATAGGAATAATCGGAGAAAACGGAATTGGAAAAACATCTTTCTTTAACTTAATTCTAAAACAGATTAAAGACAACCAAAACAAAGACATCATAATAAACAACACAAATGTAGGATACCTACCACAAACACAAAACCAAACACAAAACAACAACCAAAAAAAACTAAAAGAACTAGAACAATTAATGCTAGAAGACACTATTTTAGCTAACCCCGAAAAATACGAACAAATACTAGAAGAATACAACAACCTAACAAATCAAAACATCTCACAAAAAGAACAAGAATTAATCACTCTTTTCAAATTCAACAAAGAACTCTACCAAAAAGAAAAACAAACACATAACTTAAGTGGAGGAGAAACAACAAAACTAAACTTAATAAAAATTCTAGCGCAAGAAAATGACTACTACTTACTAGACGAACCAACAAATCATCTAGACCAGCAAACAAAACAAATATTATACAAATACCTAAACAATAATGTTAAAACATACATAATAATATCTCACGATGTAGAACTCCTAAACAAATGCACAAAAAAAATAATTGAAATCGACAACTCCAAATTCAAAATTTATCACGGAAACTACGATCACTACATCGAAGAAAAACAAAAAGAAATTCAAATTCTACTAAAAACAAAATCCCACAACCAAAACCAAATCAACAAAATAAACCAAAACATCGAAAACATAAAACAATGGAGTGCTAAAAAATTATCCGAAATGACAACTCACCTAAAACACGGACAAGCAACTGGAAACTTTGGAGCAGGTCGTGGAAGTCCAGACTCTGGAATGAGAGAAACCAAAAAAAAAGTTGAAAAAATGAGAAATAAATTAGACGCACTACAAATTCCAGAAATCAAAACAGAAGAAGAAATTAAAATAAAATATCTTGAATTTGTAAAACCATACACAAATGTAGTAAAAATAAATAACCTAGAAAAAAATTATAAAAACCTAAACCTAAAAATAAAAGAATTGACATTTGAAAATAACGAAAAAATCGCAATTCAAGGAAAAAACGGAAGTGGGAAATCAACACTACTAAAATTAATCACAAGAGAAATTAAACCAGACAACGGACAAATAACTCTAGCAGAAAATTTAAAAATCGGATACTTGTCCCAAAAAATAAAAAATAAAAACAATAAAAACACATTACTTCAAGAACTACAAGAATTAAAACTAGACTTAGAAGAACACGAACTAAGAAAATACCTAGGAAAATTTTTATTCATCAAAAACCAATGCTTCAAAATAATGAAAGATTTATCAGGAGGAGAACTAATCAGGATAGAACTATTAAAATTAATATTAACAGGTTCAAACTATCTAATATTAGACGAGCCAACAAACCACTTAGACATCAAAGCAAAAGATGTGCTTGCTACTGCGCTAGCAGACTTTCCAGGACCAATTTTAATTGTTAGTCATGATGATTATTTCTTAGATAAATTTGTAACAAGAAAAATAAATTTAGAAGAATACAATAAATAATTTTTTGCTCAAATAAAATATGTAACAAAAAATAAATTAAATAAATTTATAATTTAATCTAATTATTTAATTAAATTATTCTTCTAAACCATAAGAAGAAAAAATATTTTTCTCAACAAAAGTTTCATCTTTAAAACTTCCAAGATTTGTATTAACTTCAATACTTATTGTGCTTTCAACATTTTTATTTAAACAACTTGAAACATCAAATTTCAATTTACCTTTATACTCACCTGAAATTGAGCAATCAACTCCTCCCAACTTAATATAATTAATAGTAATTGTTTTTTCAGTATTAAAATATAATTCATTATCAATTAAAGCTGTAATTCCATAAACTTTATTATTTAATAAATTTTCATAATTACTTAAATCATCAACTTCTTCAGATTCTTCATTCATCATAACTTGCAAAGGTATAAATGCTAAAGTTACTACAATTAATAAAGCTAAAATACTATAACTTGTAGATTGCGCACTACAATTTTTAAAATTCATAATTTAAAAATAACAAAATCCATTCTTAAATATATCTATAACTTTTTTAATGATAAATAAAAATATTACTAATTAAATCTAAAAATTAAATAAATTTTATTTTTTTGATTATTTTAAATTATTTTTAATTTTCAAGTAATTAAACATTAATATAAGAACAAAATATAAAATATAACTATGAAAAAAAAGATTGCTTATTTTAGTGCAGAAATTGGATTAAATCAAACTATGAAAACTTACTCAGGAGGATTAGGGATTTTAGCTGGAGATACAACAAAAGCTATGGCTGATTTAAAAGTTCCATTTTGTGTTGTAACATTATTATATAAAAAAGGATTTTTTGAGCAAGAAATTCAAAATGATTATCAAAACGAATTAGAAGATACTTGGGATTTTCAAAATATATTAGAATATACTGGAAAAACATCAACAGTAAACATTTGTGGAGAAGACATTATTGTAAAAATTTGGAAATATGAAGTTCAAGGAACATCAGGATACAAAGTCCCAGTTTATTATTTAGACACAGACATTAATGAAAATCCAAAATGGGCTCAATCAATTACAAATAAATTATATCAAGGAAATAGATTACATCAAGAAATTGTTTTAGGAATTGGAGGAGTTCGAGCTTTACAATCAATTGAAGAAAACGAAATTGAAATATTCCATATGAATGAAGGTCATAGTTCATTTTTAACTCTGGAATTATACAAACAACACGGTGAAAAAACTGGACATTGGGACGAAAAACATGTTAGAGATAAATGTGTATTCACAACTCACACGCCAGTTCCAGCAGGTCACGACAAATTTGAATACGAAGAAATCTTTAATGCTCTAAGACCAGAAACTGGATTAATTCCACACCAAATTAAAAAATTAGCCGGTGATGAAATGTTAAACACAACTAAACTTGCAATGAGTTTTTCAAACCACATTAATGCTGTATCAGTAAAACATGGAGAAGTTACAAGACAAATGTTTCCAAAATACGAAATTCATTCAATTACAAATGGAATTCATGCAAATACCTGGGTTCATCCAAAATTACAAGAATTATTCGATAGAAAAATACCAGACTGGAGAGAAAATAATGAAAAATTAAATAATATTGAAAACATTTCAGACTCAGAATTAGTTCAAGCTCACAATGAAATTAAAGATGAATTAATTGAATTTGTAAATGAAAATAATGTAACTGGGGCAAAATTAGAAAAAGATGTTTTAACTTTAGGTTTTGCTAGAAGATTTGTAAAATATAAAGAAGCAGATTTAATTTTTCAAGATATGGAGAGATTAAAAAAATTAAATAAAAAAATTCAATTTATTTTTGCTGGAAAATCCCATATTAATGATGGAATTGGAAAAGGAATTATGCAACAAGTAATTCAACACGCAAGAGATTTAAATGGACAAATTGAAATTGCTTTTGTAGAAAATTATAATATTGATATTGCTAAAAAATTAATTTCAGGTTGTGATATTTGGTTAAATATGCCAATCCCACCAATGGAAGCTTCAGGAACTTCTGGAATGAAAGCAGCTGTTAATGGATGTTTACATTTTTCAAGATTAGACGGTTGGTCAATTGAAAGTTTTGAGAGAAATGGTGGTGGTTTCCCAATTACAAATAGAGATGATTTTTATAATTTATTAGAATATAAAATCATTCCTAAATTTTACAATAATTTAACAAATCAATGGGTAAACGAGATGAAATTAGCTATTGGTAATTCTGGAAGTTATTTTAATACTCATAGAATGGCAAAAGAATATATTGAAAAAGCATATAAAATGGATTACAATAAAATTAAAGAAAATTAAATAAGATTTTTTGGTCAATCTTTTTTTAAGAATTTTAGGGGGAAAGGTGAGACTGCCTCAAGATGGCAGGCGACCCGAACCGTGAAGAAATTCTGTCTAAAAAAAGTTGAATGTAGATGAAATTAGCTATTGGTAATTCTGGAAGTTATTTTAATACTCATAGAATGGCAAAAGAATATATCGAAAAAGCATATAAAATGGATTACGATAAAATTAAAGAAAATTAATTTTCTTCAATTAATAATTAAAAAAATAAAACCTAAAGGTTTTACTTAAAACAAATAACTAGCACCAATAGCACCAGCAAAAGAACTTGTGTAAAATTCAAGTTCACAAATATCAAAATAAGAATTCTTTTCAAAACTTTTTTTACAACTATCAGCAAAATACTTTTTATAATTACAAATCCCTCCAGTTAAAACAACCTTATCAAATCCAAATACATTATGTAACACTGAAATACTATGACCTAATTTTTCACCATATTTCTCAAAAGGTAAATTTTCTTTATTTTCTCTAATACTCCCAGAAAAACCACTTAATAAAAATTCCTTTGAAATAAAATCACTTGTTTTTTTATTTCCAAAAACCTTACTATGTGCAAACTCACTAGAATTAAATTTATTTGTAAACAATTTTCCATTTAAACAAACACAACAACCAAAACTAGTCCCTAAAGTTAAAAACAAAATATTCTCCATTTTTGTAATCTCAAAATTATTTTTATAATAAAAATAAGGTAATTGAGCATCATTTACAATCTTAACCTTCACATGCTTACCAAACTCACTCTTAAAAATATTTTTAAAATTTACCCCATTCAAAACCTTCAAATTTGGCAAATTAATAATTGTTCCATTCTTCTCAAAAATCCCTGGAACTCCAACACCAATTCTAAAAAGGTGTGAACTTGAAACCTTTTCTAAACTTAAAAAATTACTAATTAATACATTTAACTTTAAAATTAGCTTTTCAGCAGATAAATTAGAATAATTTGAAAAAACTTTCTGCCTTAATATTTTATCCTTTGACCTTAAAACTAACTTAATACGAGTTCCACCAATATCAATTCCAATAAAATATTCCTCGTCCATAACCAAAAACAAAATATAAATATTTAAACAATATAATCTTAACTAAAAAATTAAAACAATAACTTAACAACAAAAAAGACATGATTTAAACTATGGAAAAACCACAAATATTATTTGAATTATCTTGGGAAATTTGTAATAAAGTAGGTGGAATTTATACAGTAATTAATTCTAAATCTAAACAAATAAAAAAACATTATAAAAATTATTATCAAATTGGTCCAATGCTTGAAACATCCAATTTAGATTTTAACGAACTTGAATTACCTGATCAATTTACAAACGCAAAAAATGAAATTGAAAAGCAAGGAATTAAAATTCATTATGGAGAATCTAAAACTACAAAAATTAAAACATTTTTAATTGAATACTTAGACTATTCACAAAATATAAATCAAATAAAAACTCAACTATGGGAAAACTACAAAATTGATTCCCTCCACTCAGACTGGTATGATTATGATGTTCCAATTTTATGGAGTTGGTGTTCAGCAATTGCAATTAAACACTTATCAAATTGTGTTGAATTTCAAAACGAACAAATTTTAATTCACGCTCACGAATGGATGAGTTGCGGATCAGTTTTTTACGCAGACTTAAACCTAGATAAAAATAAATTTAAAACTATATTTACAACTCACGCAACAATGCTTGGAAGAAGTTTATCACAAAACAATATTAACCTAATTGATGAAATCCAAACTTTAGACCCAAACCAATATGCTTATGATATGAATGTATACACAAAACACCAAACTGAAAAAGCTGCAGCAACAATTTGTGATTGTTTTACAACTGTAAGTTTAATTACAAATCAAGAAGCATCATTTTTTTACTCAAAATCAGCCGATGTTTTACTATGTAATGGATTTGACAATTCCGACATTGAAGATGTAGACAAATTAAACGCGAAACATTTTAAATCAAGAAAACAAACAAACGAACTTGTAAGAAATTTATTTTCAAAAATTCCAAACTTAGATACTGACAAAATTAAATTATTCTACACATCAGGAAGAAATGAATTTGTAAACAAAGGATTTGACTTATACATTAAATCATTATCCAAACTAAATCAAACTCTAATTAATGAAGAAAGTGAAATTAAAATAATTAATTTTTTCTTAGTCCCTATTGGAGATTTTGAAAAAATTGATTGTGAAAATTGTAACGAAATTCCAATAAAATCACACAACATCCACAATCACGACATATTAACTCAATTAAAAAATAATAACTTACTAAACTTACCCTCAGATAAAGTTTTCAACATACTAGTTCCAAGATACTTAGATGGAAATGACCAAGTAATAAATAAACCATATTATGAATTTGTAACTGGATTTGATTTAGGAGTATTTCCATCATATTATGAACCTTGGGGATATACTCCACTTGAATCAATTTCATACGCAGTTCCAACAATTACAAGTGATTTAGCAGGATTTGGAAGACATATTGAACAAAATTATGGAGATTTCAACCCAAGTGTTTATGTTTTAAAAAGAAGTCAATTAAACAAAAAAAGACAAATTGACAAACTATATGAAAAATTATACGATCAAGTAAGACTAAACAAAAAATCTCAAGCTCTCCAAAGAGAATTTGCAAAAATTACAGCTCTAAAATATGACTGGGAAAGTTTCATAAAAAATTACCTTAACGCATATGAATTTGCACTAAATAAAAATGAATTAGAAGCAAATAAGAAAAATGAAAATAATAATGATTAAAAATTAAAATGGTTCAAATAAATTATAAATTAAACAAAAATGAAATTAAAGTAAACTCCGAAGATGAAAATTTAAATTATATATTCTCAACAAATACTTCAAATAATAATTCATGGATTAACTTTGGAATTTTAGAAAATACAGATAAATTTCAAGGACAAATTATTGAACATAATGAAAACTTAAAACTATATAAAACAGTTGAACAAATTAAATTTGAAAATTATGATAAATGTAAATTAATTAATATTCAATATAACACAAAATCAATTATTAAAAACTTTGAATGTGAAAAAGATAATAAAATATTTTATCAAAAAACTAAATACTCTAAATTCAATACAATTATATTTAGAACAAATAATTATGAAAAAGAATTAATATTAGAACTAGATTGTAGAGAATTAAACGACTATGATACTCACAACAGAAACTATGTAATTTACCATAAACAAGATTGCACAATTATTAGATATACAAAAGAAAATAAATATGAATTATATGTTGCAATTGAAAATAAAAACATTAAACTAAATCAAATTGATAAATGGATTGAAAAACAATATCTTTACTCAAAATCAAGAAATATTAATGATAAAAATTTATACACATACGAACCAATTTCATTTACTCCAAAATCAGATAAACCAATTTATATTTCATCAGGATTTTCAGAATATGAAGTATTAAAAAATATTAATTTAAGTAAATCAAAAGACTATATTAGACAAGTTAAAGAAACTGAAATTTCTAAAAATAATAAAATTGATTTAGCATATAATTTATCCCAAAAAGCAGTCACAACATTTAAATTAAAAAAAGGAAATAAAGCGGGATTTTTCTGGTTTAACCAAGTTTGGACAAGAGACGAATTATCAAGTTTAAATTACCAACTAGAAAATAACGAATACACAAAAATTAAAAAAACATTATTAAAATATTTAGACTTAATCGGTGATTGTGGATTAATGCCAAGAATTCAAGAAAAAGGAGCTTTAAAAAGTCCAGATGGACTATTTTGGTTTGGTAAAAGATTACACGATTTAATTAAAGAACTAGAACAAAAAAATAAATTAGAACTATTTTTCAAAACTGAAGAATTAGAAACAATATTTGACAAACTAGATTCAAGTTTTATAAAATTATTTGATAAACACAGAAACCTAGACCTTGACTTATTAAATGTTGACTATGGAGATTCTTGGATGGACACAGTTAAAGTAAATTTCCCACTAGATGTTCAAATCCAACTATTATCATTTATGGGATTACTAGAAAAAATATCAAGAATACTAAATAATAAATCTCACAAACATAACTACATTGTATTAGAAAATTATTTCAAACAAAATTTAAAAAATAAATATTTCAAAAATGGTTATTTATACGACAATATCGAAAATACAAGAATCACAGCCAATGTATTTTTAATGTATTATTTTTACCCCAAATTATTTTGTGAAAAACATTGGGAAGAAATTTTTGATAACACACTTCCAAAACTTCAAACAAATTGGGGTGGAATTAGTAGTTTAGATAAAGAAAATGAAAATTTTAAAGATGAATATACTGGTGAAAATAATCAATCATACCACAATGGAGACTCATGGTATTGGATTAATAATTTAACTGGAATTGTATTAAATAAATTAAATAAAAATAAATAATAATATAGTACAATTAAAAAATAAAACTATATTTATACTACATAAAAATATTATCCATTATAAAAAAGAGAAGGAAAGGCTATATTGTGAGTAAAGTAAAAATATTACTAATTGAAGATGAAAAGATGATAGCGCAGAATCTTAAATCTGTTATTGAAAATTTTGGTTATGAACTTGTTGGTATTGCAACAACAGGAGAAGAAGCTTTAGAAATTGCATTTGATAAAAATATTGATATTGTAGTTTCTGATATAGAAATTAGAGGATTAACTGATGGTATTGATATTTCAAAAACTCTTCAAAATACTTATAACTTACCAATTATTTTTACAACAGCATATAATGATGAAGAAAAAATCAAGAGAGCATCTTCTGTAACAAATTTAGTAGGATATTTAGTAAAACCTATAAGAATTGATGAATTAGATACTTTAATTAAAATTGCTATTTCAAAATATAAAATCTTAGAAAAACGAAACCTAAAAGATATTGCTTCTTTTTATAAATATGACTATGAAAATAAAAAGATTTATATTGACGAAGAGGAGATTTCTCTTACTAGAAATGAGAGTTTATTATTATCACTATTATTAAATACTACTGAAAAGGTTCTATCTTATGAATCAATTAATAGTGCAATATGGAAAGAACAAAAAGGTTCTGATGTAGCACGTAGACAATTAGTTCATAGATTAAAAACTAAATTAGATAAATTACCAATTCTTTCTGAAAAAGGTATTGGTATTTATATTAAAGAGTAAGTTAAACTTACTCTTCTGTATTCATCATCCAGATTGAAAATACATCTAGATAATTCCAAAAAGATTCTTTTAATTCTTCTGGCATATCAAGTGGTTTTAATATCATAATATATGATTCTAGCCAAACTCTTCTAGCTTCTTGAGTAATAGCAAACGGTGAATGTCTCGCTGCCATCATAGGTTTCCCTCTATTTTGATCAAAATGTCTAGGTCCTCCACAGATTTGAATAAAGAAATCAGCTGAATGTTTTTTTGCTAGCTCAAAACCTTCGTCACTAGGTGGAAAAAGTCCTTTAATATTACTTTCTCTTAAAATATCATAATGATCTGAAATAAGTTTTCTCATTCCATCTTCACCTAAAAATTCTAATACCTTTGGACTAGGAATTTGAACAGGAGGTCTTGTTCCAACTTGTGCTGGTGTTATTGTATATTCCATTTATTAACCTTTAAAACTTAAAATTATTTATATTTATTATGCAAGTTACTTGCAAAGTAATAATACAATCATCCTCTAAAATATAATCTTAAAAATATTTATAATTAAAAAAAAGATTAATATGGTAAAATAATATATATTTACAATGGAAGATTTATGGATATAAAAACAAATAAAATTATGGAGTGTTATTCTTGTGGTCTTTTTCTAAAAAAGGAAAAAGTGAGCAAAAAAAATACACTAAAATGTCCTCGATGTAATAGTAAATTACAATTGGACAAAGAGCATAGTTTTGATTCTTTATATTATTCTATATCCGCAATTTTGCTTTTTTTAATATTGAATATTTATCCTTTGATTTCTTTAAATGTTAATGGAAAAATATTACATGCTACTCTTTTAGGAAGTGTTAAAATATTATTAGAACAGGATTTTTTTCTTGTATCATTGGTAGTTTTATTTACTATAATTATTGCACCTTTATTAAACTCAATAATTATTATATTGTCGTTTATTCAGATACATACAAAGATCAAAATCTTCTCAGATACTTTTCTTCATGATGCTTTTCATTTCTTCAAACATTGGGGTTTTGTGGAAGTATTTATTATTAGTATTATTGTTACATATATTAAATTAATAGGAATGGTCTCTTCTACAAAATTTGATATTGGATTTTATGTTATGTTGGTATATATATTTTGTTTTTACATGTCAAACATTAAGTTTGAAGGTAAAAATGTATTTGGAGAATAGATGGTTTTAATTTCATGTAAAAATTGTCATAAAGTTTATAAAAAAGAGAATTATGATGAATTTATTTGTACTAGATGTAATCATTTAGTATCAAAAAGAATTAAAAACTCTTTACAAGTTTCTCTTGCTTTAACTCTATCTGCAATTCTTTTATATATCCCAGCTATGCTTTATCCAATGATGGAAATAACAACTTTTGGAGTAAACCAAGAAAGTACTATTATTGAAGGGGTTATTGGGTTTTTAGAATATGAAAGTTATTTTATTGCTTTTGTTATTTTTACAGCTAGTGTTATTATACCTTTGATAAAATTAATAGGATTATTATTGATTTTTGTATCTTTGAGAATAAATACAAAAATGAGTAATAAAACAAAAATAGCTATTTTTAAATTTATTGAAGCAATTGGTAAATGGTCAATGATTGATATATATGTTGTTGCCATTTTAGCTTCTGTAATACAAATGGATGAAATATTTAATATAAAAGGTGGAATTGCAGCGACATCTTTTGCCCTAGTAGTGATACTAACTATAATTGCTGCACATAGATTTGATACAAGGATTATTTGGGATGAGTCAAGAGAATAATGAACAGGAAGACATAGTATATAAACCAAGAGTAAAACCAAAAAAAGCTGCTTCTTTTATTTGGTTACTACCTATTATTATTGCATGTATTTTGGGTTGGATTGCCTATGAATCTTATATGAAAAAAGGTACTAATATTCAAATTGTATTTAAAAGTGCAGAAGGTCTAAAAGAGGGTGTTACTCCACTTGAATATAAAGGTTTACAACTTGGAAAAGTTACGAAAATTGATATTCATGAAGACTTGAAAAATGTAAAAGTAAATATTCTTGTTAAAAGTGATGCAGCTAAATATGTTGCTAGTGAGAGTTCACGATTTTGGATTAGAAAACCTACTGTATCACTTACTAAAATATCTGGTTTAAGTACACTTATCTCTGGAAATAAAATTGAGATTTCACCAACAATCAAAACTAAAAAAGAGATGGAGAATGTAAAAGAAAAATATCTTTTTATAGGACTTGATTCTCAACCTGATGATGAATTAACTAATGATGGTTATTATGTATCTTTACTTGGAAATGATAAAGATAATGTAGAAGTTGGAACACCCATTTTTTACAATCAATATCAAGTAGGGGAGATTGTATCAAAAGAGTTCAAGTTTGAAAAAGTATTTTTAAATGCATATATTTATGATAAATTTAATTACTTAATTAATAATAGTTCAAAGTTTACAATGAATGATGCTTTAAAAGTTAGTTATGGTCCAAGCGGACTAAAGGTAGAAGTAAGTTCATTATACTCAGCACTTGTTGGTGGTATTACTGTAACCACTCCAAAAAAAGACGAAGAAAAAATTAAAAAGAATGAAGTATATACTTTATACTCAAGTAAAGATGATTTAAAGAAAAAAGAGTATTTTCATATTAAATTCTCATCAGCAAATAGTATAGATAAAGATACTCCAATTATTTATAAAGGTGTGACAATTGGAAAGATTACAAACCTTACTTTAAATGAAGAAGATGTAGCTACTAAAGCTTTTGTTTATGACGAATATAGATATTTACTTAGTGAAAATAGTAAGTTTTTTATTCAAAAACCAGAACTAAATTTTTCAGGAGCTAAAAATCTTGCCAATATAATTAAAGGTAATTATATCTCTTTGACTTATAAAAAGGGTAAATTTAAAAATATGTTTATTGCCCAAGAGTATAAAGAAATCAAAGATGAACTACATAATATAACCTTAGATTTATATACAAATAGTTTAAACTCATTATCAAAAAAATCAAGAATCTATTATAAAAATATTGTAATTGGAAAAGTTCTATCTTATGATTTAAGTAAGAATCTTCAAAAAGTAAAAGTAAAAATCTCAATTGAAAAAAAATATGAAAAGTTAATAAATGATCATACTCTATTTTATGATATGAGTTCAAAACTTATTAATATGAAGAACTTAGATTTAAGTATAAATTACGATGGTTATGAACCTCTTTTAAATGGTGGAATTGGAATACTTACTGAAAAAAGAAAATCCAAACTTACAAAGAGTTATTTTAAATTATATGATACTTTCCAAGAAGTGCAGAGATTAAAAAGAATATATAATAAAGGCTCTATTGTAAAAGCATATTTCAAAAATGATTTTAATGTGCAAAAAGATATGGCTATTATTTATAAAAATCAAGAAATAGGTTTTGTTAAATCAATAAAATTTGCTGAAAATGAATCTCGAGCAAAACTGCTTATTTATAATCAATACAAAAAGTATTTAACAGCTACAAGTAGATTTTATAAGAAGTCAAAATTAGATGTAAAAGCTAGTTTAAACGGTATATCTTTTGAAATGGATAATTATACTTCATTATTAGAAGGTTCAATTCATTTAGAAAGCAAGTCTAATATGACTTATAAAAAGTATAAAATATTTCCAAATGAAGATGAAATGAAAGACTCTTCAAATAGTATTACTATTATATTTGACGATGTAGAAGGAGTACATGAACAGTTCTCTCAACTTACATACAAAGGTGTGAAAATTGGAAAGGTTACAAATGTAGATTTAGATAAAAATCATAAGGTTGTTGTTAAGGCCCAGATATATAAAGATTATGATGATTTTGCAAAAAAAGGTACAGTGTTTTACTTAAAAAAACCTAGAATTTCATTCCAAGAAATTGCAAATGCGGGTGCTACTGTAATGGCTGTAAATATTGGAGTTGTGAAGTCAAACTCAAAGAGTTTTACAAACAAATTTAATGGTTATGCAACTATGCCTTCATTAGAGAAAACTCAATTTGGAAATATTTATACAGTAGAGTCTTTCCATGCTTTAAAGGCTAATTTAGACTCACCAATTTATTATAAAAATGTGCAAATAGGTAAGGTTCATAAAGTAGGTCTTGCTAGTGATGGTTCTAGAGTTTTAATTGATTGTTTGATTTATGATAAGTATACAAAACTAGTTAGACAAAACTCAAGATTCTATGATATTAGCGGTTTTGAGATGGAGTTATCATTGTTTAGTGATTCAAAAATTGAATCTAATACATTTACAAGCATCATAAAAGGTGGTCTAATTGTTGTGACACCAGTAGAGTATAATAGAAGAGCTAATGGAAAAGATAAGTTTGTATTAATAAAAACATTACCTCAAGGTTGGGATAAAATAAGTCCTAGTATAAAATAAGTAGTTTTTAAACTACTTATTTTTATTAGTTACTTTTAATTCAGATTTTAATCCAATATATAAAGAATAACACATTCCTAATAGAATTACTGTAAATGGTAATGCTGTTGTAATAGAACCTGCTTGAAGAGCATCTAATGCTTGACTTCCGCCAACATATAATAATGCAATAGCTACAAGACCTTCTAGAATTGCCCAGAAAGCTCTTTGTTTAACTGGTGCATCTACTTTTCCACCTGCTGTGATACTATCGATTACAAGAGAACCTGAATCTGATGAAGTAACAAAAAATACAATTACTAAGAAAATAGCAATACTTGAAGTAATTGTTGCAAATGGTAAGTTTTCTAACATTTGGAACATTGCTAATGATTTATCAGAAATACCACCAGCTAGTGCGCCAACTTCACCAATAACTTGATCAAGTGCAGTTAATCCAAAAGTACTCATCCAAATTGAAGTTACAACAGTAGGAATCAATAATACAGCAATAATAAACTCTCTTACTGTTCTACCCTTTGATACACGTGCAATAAACATACCAACAAAAGGAGACCATGCAATCCACCATGCCCAGTAAAATACAGTCCAACCATGGAACCAATCACTATCTTCTCTGCCAATAAAATTACTTAATTCAAAAATATTTGAAGCATAGTTACCTAAAGTTGTACCAACACCTGT
>DKNG01000260.1:42798-49721 GCA_002470185.1 Arcobacter sp. UBA7394
GCTAATAAAATATTAAATTTACTTAATACTTTTACTCCACCTTCTAAACCTCTAACTACAGAAATTAAAGCAAAAAATGTAATTGCTGCAATAATTATAATTTGAGTATTAACTCCATTATCAACATCAAATAAGAACTTTAGTCCTGAAGATACTTGTTGTGCTCCAAGCCCTAAAGAAGTCGCTAAACCAAAGATTGTTGCAAATACTGCTAATAAATCAATAATATGTCCAGGCCAACCCCAAACTTTTTCTTTTAAAATTGGGTAAAAAGCAGATCTCATTGTAAGAGGTAATTTCTTACTATATGAGAAAAATGCTAATGATAATCCAACAACTGCATATATTGCCCACGGATGTAATCCCCAATGGTACATTGTTGCACCCATTGCTAAGTCTTTTGCTTCTGGTGTTTTTGCTATTACATTAAGTGGTGTATGCCACCATCCTGTATAGTATGCCACTGGTTCAGCAACAGACCAGTACATAAGACCAATACCCATTCCTGCAGCAAATAACATTGAAAACCATGCAAAGTTTGTAAATTCTGGTTTGGCTTCATCTCCACCAAGTCTAATTTTTCCAACTGGTAATACAATTAGAATTAAACAGAAAATTACAAAGAAGTTTCCAGATAACATAAATAACCAATCAAAATTATTGATAGCCCACCATTTTGCAGTATCTAATACTTCTTTTGCTTCTTTTGGTGAAGCTAGAGTTCCTATTACAAATACTAATATCAGTATTGCACTAATGGCAAAAACTGGATTATGTATATCAAGACCAAACTTTTGTAGGTTATCTTGTCCTATTTTATATTTTGTATTTTCTTTCAAAAATTTCCTTATTATACGAGTTTTCTTTCAAAAAGTTATGTATTATTTACCTTCTAGAGTAGTGAAAATATACTTAATAGTTGGTTTAGTATGATTAAATTTAGGTGTGTAAAAAATAAAAAAAATAAAAAAAATAACATACTTTAGTAATTAGAATATAGCACTTGAAGCTTCTTTTATAAATAACTTAGTTATATTCTTACATAAAATGTGAGAATATAATACAAAAAATATGTAAAAAAATATTTATTATTGTGGTAATAAAATTACATATTTATTGTAAGGGGAGTAGTAACATTAATAAAAAGAAATTAGTAGTCAAAAATGTTTTTAAAGTATTTGGGAAAGAACCTAAAAAAGCGCTTAAAATGTTGACTGATGGAAAAGACAAAGATGAAATCTTTACTAAAACTGGTATGACAATTGGTGTTCAAGATGCAAGTTTTGAAATAAATGAGGGTGAGATTTTCGTAATTATGGGACTATCTGGCTCTGGTAAGTCAACACTTGTTAGGCTTCTAAATAGACTAATTGAGCCAACTTCGGGTCAGATATTTATTGATGATATTGATGTTACTAATTTAAGTGATAAAGAACTTATTGATATTAGAAGAAAAAAAATATCAATGGTTTTCCAATCTTTTGCACTTATGCCTCATATGAATATTATTGATAATGTATCTTTTGGTTTAGAATTAAGTGGTATAGAAAAATCTAAAAGATATGAAGCAGCACTAAAAGCACTATCACAAGTAGGTCTTGAAAATTATGAAGAATCTTACCCTGATGAATTAAGTGGTGGAATGCAACAAAGAGTAGGCTTAGCACGAGCCTTAGCAAATGATCCAGACATTATGTTAATGGATGAAGCATTCTCAGCACTGGATCCTTTAATTAGAACAGAAATGCAAGATGAATTACTAATTTTACAAGAAAAAGAGAAAAGAACAATTGTATTTATCTCACATGATTTAGATGAAGCTATTAGAATTGGTGATAGAATCGCAATTATGCAAGGTGGGGAAGTAGTTCAAATAGGAACTCCTGAAGAGATTATTAATGAACCTGCGAATGATTATGTAAAATCTTTCTTTAAAGGTGTTGATGTTACTTCTGTATTAACAGCTTCTCATATTGCTAAGAAGATACATTCTACTATTATTAATAAAGAAGGTACTGGAATCAAAACGGCTTTACAATATATCGCAGATTTTGATGAAGACTATGCTTATTTCTTAGAGAAAAATGGTAAGTTTCTTGGAATATTAACTTTGGAAAAACTAAAAGAACAACAAAAGCTTGGTGGAAGTATTCATGATGCAATTTATTGTAATGAAGCTATTAATGAAAACTTAGCAATCAGTGAGTTCATTGGTACAATTGCTGAATATACTTTACCAATTGCAGTTGTATGTAATGAGGGAAGATATAAAGGAACAATCTCAAAAAGTAGATTATTAAAAGTATTTGACGAAGGAGTAGAGCATGAGTAATGATCCGTGGGGAAATGCATCAACTGCACAAGAGAATAAAGAATCTTCTGTAGATTGGACAAGTCAAGCTTCAACTACTCCTGTTGAAGAAGTTAAAGAGTTTGATATTTTAAATCCTTTTGAGGAAGTACTTATTCCTTTTGATACTTGGACAAATAATGGTATTGATTGGTTAGTTGAAAATTTTAGAGAAGTTTTTTTAGCTGCAAAAGCACCTATTGATATAGTTTTAAAAGCTATTGAGAGTTTTTTATTATTCTTAAATCCTTATGTAGTAATCATCTTTTTTGTATTACTAGCACTTCAGGTTTCAAGTAAAAAGCTAGCTCTTGGAACACTGTTTTCATTTTTTGTAATTGGATTTATTGGAGCATGGGAAGAATCAATGATTACTTTATCTCTTGTAATAACAGCTGTACTTTTCTCTGTATTAATTGGATTACCTTTAGGTATATGGTCTGCGAAAAGTGATACGGTTGATAAGATACTTCGCCCTGTACTTGATGCAATGCAAACAACACCAGCTTTTGTATATTTAATTCCAATTGTTATGTTGTTTGGTATTGGTAATGTTCCAGGGGTTATAGTAACAATTATTTTTGCACTACCTCCATTAATTCGTCTTACAAACTTAGGTATTAGACAAGTTCCGGATGATTTAATAGAGGCTTCTAGATCTTTTGGTGCATCTTCATCTCAAATGTTATGGAAGGTACAAATCCCAGTTGCAATGCCTACTATTATGGCAGGAGTTAATCAAACTTTGATGTTATCTTTATCTATGGTAGTAATTGCATCTATGATTGCTGTTGGTGGTTTAGGACAAATGGTTCTTCGAGGAATTGGAAGACTTGATATTGGTTTAGCTGCTGTTGGTGGTTTAGGTATTGTTCTTCTTGCTGTTATATTAGATAGATTAACGCAAGAAATGGGTAATAAAGATAAAAACGATAAAAGAAAATGGTATGAAAAAGGCCCAGTAGGGTTAATTTATAATTTAAAAAAGGGGTCAAAATGATAAATAAAAAATGGTTAGTTAGTGGTTTAGTATCTATTGCGCTTACATCAAGTTTATTTGGTGCTAAAGTTACAGCATTAAAAACAGCAATTGCGGAGGAAGGTTTCCAAATGTATATTGTTGCTGAAATCTTAAAGAAAATGGGTCATGAAGTTGAAGTTACTAATGATGTTGAATATGGTATTGCATTTAAAACAATTGCAAATAATGCAAAATCTAATGATGTCTATTTTATGGCTGCTCATTGGGATCCCTTACAAAATACAATGATTGAAGGTGCAGGTGGAGAAGAAAAACTAGCTAGATTTTCTAATTTTATTTCAAATTGTGCCCAAGGTTATGTAATAGATAAAAAAACAGCTGATAAATATAATATTAAGTATATTAATGATTTAAATAAACCAGAAATAGCAAAATTATTTGATATTGATGGAAATGGAAAAGCTGATTTAACTGGTTGTTCTGCTGGTTGGGGATGTGAAAAAGTTATTGAACATCAATTAGATGCTTATAAATTAAGAGATAATATCGACCATAGACAAGGTTCATATTCTGCACTTATTGCTGATACAATTGCACAATATAAGTCTGGTAAGCCAATTTTATATTATACGTGGACTCCATATTGGGTAAGTGGAAAGTTAGTACCTGGTAAAGATGTAGTATTTTTACAAGTAACTCACTCTGCTAATCCAAATACTGCTTCAACAAAACTTCCAAATGGTGCTGATTATGGATTTAATATTAATCACCAAAGAATTGTTGCAAATGCAAGTATTAATACAAAAAATAAAGATATTGCTAAATTATTTGATATTGTTAAATTAAGTGTAAATGACGTAAGTGGTCAAAATATGCTTATGGCAAATGGTCAAAATAAAGAAAAAGATATCAAAAGACATGTTCAGTCATGGTTAAAAACAAACTCAACAAAAGTAGATGCTTGGATTAAAGAAGCAAAAGCTGCTAAGTAATACTTTTCCTAAAACAAGAGCTTATTTTGCTCTTGCTTTATTCTTAACAAAAAACTTAAAAGAGTAAATATGAATAATATCCCTAAAACAATGAGTGCTGTAATCTTAAAAGCTAATGGTGATTATGATCAATTAGAATATGTAAATGATTTTGAAACTCCAATTCCAAAAGAGAATGAAGTTTTAATTGAAGTAAAAGCAGCAGGTGTAAATAATACTGACATTAATACAAGAATTGCTTGGTATTCTAAAAAAGACAATGATTCTAATGATGCTTCATGGTCAGGCGAAGCTCTAAAGTTTCCTCGAATTCAAGGAGCAGATGTGTGTGGTTATATTGTTGATGTTGGTTCAAATATTGATAAATCAAGAATAGGGCAAAGGGTATTAATAGAACCTTCACTTCAAAAAGTAAATGGAAAACAACTGGAAAATCCTTGGTATTTTGGTAGTGAATGTGATGGAGGGTTTGCTGAATATACTGTTATTTCAAATGAACATGCCCATGAAATAAAAAGTGATTATTCAAGTATTGAATTAGCTTCCTTTCCATGTTCTTATTCAACTTCAGAAAACTTACTAACAAGAGCAAATGTAAATGAAAATGATATTGTTTTAGTCTCAGGAGCTTCTGGTGGAGTAGGTAGTGCTACTATTCAATTAGCCCGTGCTAGAGGTGCAGAAGTTATAGCTATTACATCACAAAATAAAGCAGAAGAAATTAAAGCTTTAGGTGCTTCAAAGATTGTATTAAGAGATGAAAACTTAATAGAAGTTCTTGGTAAAAACTCTGTTACTGTTGTAATTGATTTAGTTGCAGGTGAAACATGGGGTGATTTTTTAGAAGTATTAAAACCAAAAGGTAGATATGCTGCTTCTGGTGCTATTGCAGGTCCAATTGTTGAACTTGATATTAGAACTTTGTATTTAAAAGATTTATCATTCTTTGGATGTACTGTTCTTGAGGAAGAAGTATTTACTAATTTAGTAAAAAGAATTGAAAATAAAGATATCAAACCTTTGGTTTCAAAGGTATTTGCTTTGGAAAATATTGTGGAAGCTCAAAAAGAGTTTTTAACAAAAAAACATATAGGAAAGATGGTATTAGAAGTTAAATAAAAGGTGTATTTACACCTTTTATACTTGAGCCTTTTGGCTGATTAAACTTTGAACTCTTTCAAGTTTTGCTATTTCATTAAACTCTTCATCATTTTCAATCTCTGAACTATAATCTTCATTTAATTCAATTGCTTTTTCTAGATCATTTATTGCATTTTCTTCTTGATTTAATACTGCAAATGCTTTTGCTCTTTGGTAATAGGCATTTGAGTAGTTATCATCAATTAATAAAGCTTGATTAGTAAGATTTAAAGACCAGTTCGCTTCACCTAAATCTAAAACAGCATCGGCTTTATATGCGATTGCTTCAACATCTTCAGGACGTAATTCTAAAATCTCATCATAAGCTTCAATTTTACCAGAGGGAGTTGAATCTTGAGAGGCTCTAAGCCATAAAGAGTGAATAGTATTCATAATTTCTATCTCTTGGGCATTCTCTTTTACTTGTTTTGCTCTTTGTGCAAGAGATTTTTCAAACTGTGCCATTCTTCCCTCATACTCATCAATAGTTTTAGAAGTCTTTTCATCAATCATATGTTTGATTTTTTCATTTACATCTTTTATTGAAGTCCAGCCAATTATTACTAGAATAGAACTAGCCGTAGCAATGATATAAAACATATTGTTAATAGTTGAGGTAGCATAGTTGATTACATTATTTGAAATCTCTACTTCTTTTTTTGCTAAAGACTCATGTATTTGAATTTTTAAATTTCTATTTTCATCTCTTAGAAGTTTTATTTCATTTAAAATATAGTTTTCAACAAAAGGATTATAAAGAGGTTTTTCCAAAGTATTAATTTTTTTGTTTAACTCTTTTTCTGATGTGTTTGCAAACAATGCTGAAACTGTTAAAAATAGTAATAATAAATATTTCATAATGGGCCTTTAGTTTTAATTGAGTAATGATATTAAAAAAAATATTATAAGTAAATAGTTTTATGTTTTATTTTATAGATGTATAGGAATTACCTTCAATTGGATTAATTAGGATTCCTTTTTTTGTTTTAAATTTTATAGGTATTGATTCTCTACTTTCATGATTAATCGTTTTATATACTATGAAATGTAAATGAGCCCCATTGTTATATCCTGTTGAGCCTGACTTGGCTAATAAATCACCTCTTTTTACATAATCTCCAACTTTTACATATAAACTATTGTATTTTAAGTGATTGTATACAGCATAAGTATTATCGGGGTGTTTAATTATAATCTTATTTGCTTTTCCTAGAAACTTTTTATCATTACCACCTTCTTTAGAATCGCTTTTTGTATTTACAACTAAACCTTCTCTACTTGCAAATACTTTCACTCCTTCTTTCATATCAAAATCTATTGCATATAAAGAGTTGTTTTTATGAGTAAAGTATCCGTCAAATCCTTGGCTAACTCTTTGTTTTGTATTTAATTCATATGGAAGTCTATATAAATAACTATCATCGTGTACAGCATTTTTTGTTCCTAAAACCCATTTATA
>DKNG01000260.1:49848-51170 GCA_002470185.1 Arcobacter sp. UBA7394
GGACATAATGAAATTAAGTTTTTTATATTTGCATCATATTTAATTGTTATATGGTGTAAAGAGTTATTATGCACATAAGCAATAATCTTATTACCTTGTTTGTGTGACTTAATATAAATATCTTTATTTTTTGAATTTGAAACTGTTATGATTAAAATAATCATTAATATAGATTTAAACATGAATGCCCTTGATATTTTATGGTATATAATACTATTTTTATATATAATACTTTGTTTAATTTATTTGAAGGAACTATAATTGGCTTTATTAAATAACGATAAAGATGTACTACCTCTAAGTAGTATTGCTGAATTACTATCAGCAAAGGTAAGAACACTTAAAATGTATGAAGAAAAGAAGTTATTACCACCTAAAAAAGAGACAAAAAAACTTTACTCAATTAACGATGTGAAGATAATATCATTTGTTCATTATCTAGCAAGTGTAAAAAAGATTAATGCTAATGGTATTAAATATATTAATGAAATGTTATCAAACAATATGGATGAAAAAAATAAAACAGAATTCTTAGATATTGTTGAACAAAAACTTGAAAAGCTTTCAGGTTCAGAAGTAACAGATATAGAAACAATTTAAATCAATATATAAAATATATTGATTTATTTTTCTTTGATATTTTTTACAATACTTTCAATCATATTTCTAAATACAAAATAATGTAAAGGTATCATCGTATACCAATATAATCTACCTAAAACACCTTTTGGATAAAAATAAGCAGATTGAATAAGCTTATTATTCTCTATTTTGAACTCTAGCCAAGCATGTCCTGGAACTTTCATTTGAGCGAATAAAAGTAATCTTTCATTCTCTTCTATATCTACGACTTTCCAAAAATCTAAACATTCTCCAACTCTTAAATCACATTGGTCTCGTCTACCTCTTTTTAATCCAACTCCACCAATTAACTTATCAATAATTCCTCTAATTTCCCAAAGGAAATCATAGTCAAACCAGCCTTTCTCACCTCCAATACTCATAAAGCTTTTAAAGACTTCATTTTTTGAAAAGTTTGTAATATCTATTTCTTTTCTATCTACAAAAATTGCATCTGAAATCTCTTTTGTATGGTCTCTATCCCATATTTTCCCAGAGTTATCTGTCCATCTACTTATTACTTGATTTGATTCTATTTCTTCTACTGCTTTTTTTACTGATTCTATAAAATTAATTGGTTTAATTTGAGGGAAGTATTTTTTTGCATTATCATTTTGAATTACCACTTCTGACTTTAACCCTTCAATTAATGCTTTTGCTACAGTGAAAGGTACAGGGGTAAAAAGATTCAACCAGTATGA
>DKNG01000074.1:0-121 GCA_002470185.1 Arcobacter sp. UBA7394
CCAAAAGTTCATGAGTTTACATATGATAATAGAGTTATAAGAACTGTGTCTTTAACATCTCCATCAAATGCTGCGAATAGGTCTATTGGGGCAAATGCTTTATATAAAAGCAAAAAGAGTG
>DKNG01000074.1:176-10150 GCA_002470185.1 Arcobacter sp. UBA7394
AAACCCAAACTATTCAACTTTTGATTTTAGAGTTGAACAGTATGAGAAAGTTTTTAATTTGTAGTTACTTCATAAATTGGAAGTTCAATAATAAACTTTGTTCCAAGTTGTGTATTACCAAAAGTAAGATTACCTTTTAAACTTTTCGTTACGATATTAAAACAGTTATATAGTCCAATACCAGTACCTACACTTTTGTCTTTAGTAGTAAAATATGGATTAAAGATTTTATTTTTAATCTCTTTTGGGATTCCTCCCGCATTGTCTTCTATAGTGATTATAATCTTAGAATCATTTTTTATAACAGAGTATTTCACCCATTTATTTTTAATATCATTTTCACATAATGCATCTTTTGCATTATTTAAAATAGAAATTAATACTTGAAGTAATTCTCCTGATACTAATCTAAATGAGATAGATTCTTTTTCAATATTACCTTCTATAATTTTGATTTCATTTACATCAAAACTAGGTTCAATTATTTGAAGAGCCATTTTCACTCTATCTTGAATAATCACATCTTTTTCTTTATGACTTTCTTGAATATAGTCTCTAAATTCATCAATAGTAGTAGATAAAAACTGAGTGTTTTCTACTATTTTACTTGCATAAGAGCTAAAGTCTTCACTACTTAACATATCATGTTCTTGTTTTATTTTCATACCACTTGCAGCAGTTGAAATAATACTTAATGGTTGTCGCCATTGATGGGCAATATTACCAATAAGATCGCCCATTTGAGCCATTTTCATTTGCTCAAATATTTGTTTATCTTTTTTCTTGTTTAAATCTTTTTCTTTTTTAATTCTTTCTTCTAATTTAGAAGCTTTAGAACTTAGTTTTTTATTTTCATTTTCTAAGTTCATCATATTAATACAAGAGTTAATACTCATATTTAATTTTTTTCGCAAGTTTTCATAAATCGATTCTAAAAAAGAAAAGTCAGCATCCTTCTCATAAGAGCAAACCATTAGACCTTTTTCTAGTTTGTATAATAAAAGATTAAATACTTCATCATATTTATAAATATTAATTTTGTTTTCATTTGTTTGTTGAAGTAAGTTATTCACATCATAATCTATTGTTTTACCAAATGATGCAATATTTTTATTATCTTTATTATCAAGAAGATAGAAACTAGCATAAGTTGCTTTTGTTTCATCTATAAAAGTTTCTAAGGTTTCACCAATCATTTCATCAAGCTTCAAACTGTTACCAATTGAGTTTTGACATTTATACGAAATCGTTAGTTCGTTCAATTCAAATATCCTTAAAAAATAAGTTTATTACTTATTAAATACTGTTTTTTTGGGGTGTTACGTAATAAAAAATACAATTTGCTAAATAGTAGCGAAAAAAGATTAAGAGAAGTATAGAGAGAAAGGGGAATTTTAGAACTTACGATACAAAAAAACCGTAAGTTCTAAAGAATTGTATTAGAAAGCTTCTACGATAGAACCTTTATATTTGTCATTAATAAAGTTTCTAATCTCATTTGAGTTTAATACTTCATTTAATGCTTTGATGTAATCTTTATTTTCATTACCTTCTTTTACAACAAGAATGTTAGCATAAGGAGAATTTTTTGATTCAAGTACTAAAGCATCTTTTAATGGATTTAAATTAGCAGCTAAAGCATAGTTAGTATTAATAACAGCAGCATCTACTTCATCTAAAACTCTTGGTAATTGAGGAGCATCTAACTCTTTGATTTTAAAGTTTCTTGGATTCTTATCAATATCAAGTGCAGTTTTAAATTTAACATCTTTGAAAGTTAATAAACCTTGCTCTTCTAAAATATTTAATGCTCTACTTTCATTTGTAGGATCATTAGGAACTGCAATTGTAGCACCATCTTTTAATTCATTTAATGCTTCAATTTTCTTAGAGTAAACACCCATTGGTTCTAAGTGAACATTAACAGTTTTTACTAATTTAGTATTTTTGTTTTTGTTAAACTCTTCTAAGTATGGTAAATGTTGGAAGAAGTTTGCATCTAGTTCACCTTCATCAACTGCAATGTTTGGTGTAACATAATCAGTGAATTCAACGATTTGTAATTCATAACCTTTAGCTTTTAATAAAGTTTGTGCAATCTCTAAAATCTCTGAATGAGGAACTGGAGTAGCTCCAACTTTAATTACTGTTTTTTTCTCTACTTTTGATTCCTTTGAATCAGTACAAGCTGTAAATGCAAATGCAATAACAGCAACAAATGCTAATTTTAAAATATTTTTAAACATATATATTCTCCTTTATTTTTTTGTAATTTTGTATAAATAGTCACCAAAACTTTGGCAAACTTGTACTAATGCAATTAAGATTAATACTGTGTAAATCATCGTATCTGTTTGGAATCTGTAGTAACCATATTTAATAGCTACATCTCCAAGACCTCCACCACCAACAGCTCCAGCCATTGCTGAGAAACCAATAACAGTAATTAGTGTTAAAGTAATTGCTGAAATAATCGCAGGTAATGCTTCAACTAACATCACTTTGAAAATGATTTGAAAATCACTAGCCCCAAAAGACTTAGCAGCTTCAACAACACCAATATCAACTTCTTTTAATGCACTTTCAATAAGTCTTGCAATAAAAGGAGCAGCTCCAATAGTTAGTGGAATAATAGCGGCACTTGTACCAATACTTTTTCCAATTAAAAACTTTGTTACAGGGAAAAGAACAATCATTAAAATAATAAAAGGAAAAGATCTTAAAGTATTAATTACAACATCTAATATTGAATATACTTTTAGATTTTCTCTTAATCCACCTTTTGAAGTTAAAATCAAAATAATTGCTAGAAAAAATCCAATAACAACAGCAAAAAATGTTGAAACTAATGACATATAAACAGTTTCACCTAATGCAGGTAATAAAATATCAACCATTATAATACCTCCCAAATAATTTCATGTTCTTTTATATAGTTCGTAACTTTTTCTTTATCAGACTCTTTAATATTAATAACCATATTTCCAACAATATGAGTATTGATCTCTTCAAGTTTTCCCCATACAATATTAAAGTCCATATCTAACTCTCTTGCCATTTTTGTAATAAATGATTGAAAAGCATTATCTTTTGGGAAATAAATTTTAATATTTACTCCATCCTCTGGAACTACTTCTGTTTCACCTAAAAACTCTTTCATTTTCTCATCAGGTTTTAAAAATAACTCTTCCGTATCATCAAAACCAATAATATTTCCATGCTCTAATAAAAGGGCTTTTTGTGCAATTTGTTTTACAACTTCCATTTCATGTGTAACTAAAACTATTGTAATGTTTAGTTTTTCATTAATCTCTTTTAATAAATTTAAAATAGATGTAGTTGTATTTGGATCAAGTGCGGATGTTGCTTCATCTGAAAGTAAAACTTCTGGATCTAAAGTCAAAGCTCTTGCAATTGCAACTCTTTGTTTTTGTCCACCACTTAATTCACTAGGATATGATTGAAGTTTTTCATCTAATCCAACTAATGATAATAAGTCTTTTACTTTTTTAGAAATTTCATCTTTACTATATCCCCAAAGTTGCATTGGTAAAGCAACATTTTCAAATACAGTTTTTCTTTGAATTAATGAAAAGTGTTGAAATATCATTCCAATATTTTTTCTAAATTCTCTTAATTCATTTTTCTTAAGATTTTTGATCTCTTTGTTTTTAACTTGCAATGAACCATCACTATAATCTTCAAGTCCATTAATACATCTCATTAATGTAGATTTTCCTGCACCACTGTGTCCAACAATGGCAAAAATCTCACCTTTTTTAATATCAATAGAAATATTATTTAAAACTTTTACGTCACCATAGTGCTTATTCAAATTTTTAATATTTATCAATTTTTGTCCTTATTCGTGATGCAATAGTATTAAAAAATGAATAAAAGATGTGTTAAAGAAGACATTTAAATGTAATTTTATGCAATTTTAATGTAGATTTTGAAGAAATAAAATTGACTATATTACTATAGTATTTGAAATAACTAGTATTATTTATTTAAAGATTGAGGGATTTATGTATTAGGTATAAAAAAAGAGAAGTTAAAAACTTCTCTTTTTTATTCGTTCATTCCAGCGAAGAAAGCTTCGTTGTTTGGAGTTTTTTGCATTTTTGAATATAAGAATTTAAGTGCTTCAACTTCATCCATAGATGCAATAGCATTTCTAAGAATCCAAGTTTTTTGTAACACTTCAGGAGTAAGAAGTAATTCTTCTTTTCTAGTACCTGATTTAATAATATCAAGTGCTGGATAAACTCTTTTGTTAGCTGCGTTTCTAGATAATACAACTTCTGAGTTTCCTGTTCCTTTGAATTCTTCAAAGATAACTTCATCCATTTTAGAACCAGTTTCAATTAATGCAGTAGAGATAATAGTTAAAGAACCACCCTCTTCAATATTACGTGCTGCTCCAAAGAATCTTTTTGGTTTATGTAAAGCATTTGCATCAACCCCACCTGAAAGTACTTTTCCAGAACTTGGTGTTACAGTATTGTATGCTCTTGCTAATCTTGTAATAGAATCTAATAAGATAACTACATCTTTTTTCATTTCTACAAGTCTTTTTGCTTTTTCAATTACGATTTCAGCAACTCTAACATGATTATGTGCAGGTAAATCAAAAGTAGATGAATAAACTTCACCTTTAACAGATCTTTGCATATCAGTAACCTCTTCAGGTCTTTCATCAATTAATAGTACCATTAATGATACTTCAGGATGATTTTTAGAAATACCATGAGCTAATTCTTTTAATAACTCAGTTTTACCAGTTTTAGGAGGTGCAACAATAAGACCCCTTTGCCCTTTACCCATAGGAGCAAATAAATCTAACATTCTTCCTGTCATTCTTTTAGAATCATACTCAAAGCTAAATCTTTCAGTTGAGTATAAAGGAGTTAAGTTGTCAAATAATGGTCTGTTTTTTGATGCTTTAATTGGTAGGTAGTTAATTGCTTCAATTTTAAGTAAAGCATTGTATTTTTCACTCTCTTTGTTTGGAGGTCTAACTTGTCCAGTTACAATATCACCTGTTCTTAGTGCAAACTTTCTAATCTGAGTAGCACTTACATAAGAATCGTTTGATGTATCTGAGAAGTTACCATCAATTGCCCTTAAGAATCCAAATCCACCTTCTTTAATCTCTAAGATACCAGTGAATAGAATAAATCCACCTGCATCAATTTGATTTTTAAGAATTGAGAACATTAAATCTTGTCTTTTAAGTTCTTGTGGGTTTTCTACATCTAATTCTTTTGCAATATCTAGAAGTTGCTCAAGAGGTAGTTCCCTAAGTTGTTCAATTTTGTATCCCTCAACAGGAATGTGTGTTCTTGTTTTTCTAGCAGTAGTAGCTTTTGCTTTGCTCTGAGTTTTTGACTCTTCCATGAGTAATGTTAACCTTTTTTGATTTTACATATCATATATGTAGTAGTTTATTTGTAGTTTTTGTAGTTTTTTTAATTAGTATTAGCGTAATTGTAGTCTTTATTTAGATATTTGTCAATTAAATAGAAATAAGCATAAAAAAAGGTGCCAAAAATTGACACCTTATATAAGTATAGTATAGTTAAACTATTCTAATATTATAAATCACCTTCGTGTTTACCTAAGTACTCAGCTACACCTTCAGTAGAAGCTTTCATACCTTCGTCACCTTTATTCCAACCAGCAGGACAAACTTCACCATGCTCGTTAGTAAATAACATAGTATCTACCATTCTAATCATTTCGTCAATGTTTCTTCCTAATGGTAAGTCATTGATTACTGCATGTCTAACTGTTCCGTCTTTGTCAATTAAGAAAGAACCTCTTAAAGCTACTGCATCACCAAATAATACATCGTAATCTCTAGAGATTTGCTTAGATAAATCTGCAACTAATGGATATTTAATTCTTCCAATACCACCATTATTAACGTCAGTTTCTCTCCATGCGAAGTGTGAGAATTGTGAATCAACAGAAACACCAATTACATTAACACCTCTAGATGTAAATTCTTCAATTCTTTTTGAGAATGCAATGATTTCAGATGGACATACAAAAGTAAAGTCTAATGGATAAAAGAATAATACTGCACCATTTTCACCGATATTTTCATATAAATTAAAATCTTCTACAATTTGACCGTCTGCAAGTACAGCTGTTGCTGTAAAATCTGGAGCTTTTTTAGTTACTAACATTTTATTTCCTTTGATTATTTTTAAATTGTTGACGTAATTATATACTAAATTTTTTTAAAATAAACTACAAGTTTCCTTAAATTTTAAAATTTGTATAATAATTATCATTAGATAAATTTTATCCTTAACTAGTTCTTTTTTTTAAGTTTTCTTCAAAATTAATACAATAATCATTATCATTTTTAATTTGATAAATAGCGACTGTTTCGATTTTACCGTGCTTGCGCTCTCTCACTTGATAAAATTTCTCTTTTAAAGAAAAATTTATATTTACTGTGATAAAGTTTGATAAATTTTTAAATAGGAGATATACTATGGCAGTAAAAATTACTGATATCTGTATTAGCTGTGACGCATGTTTAGACGAGTGTCCAGTAGAAGCAATTGTTGATAACGACGATAACCCAACAGGTGAAGATACTTATTACGTATACGCTGATAAATGTGTTGAGTGTGTAGGACACAACGACGAGCCAGCATGTGCTGAAGCATGTCCAACTGAGGGATGTATCCAATGGGACGAAGTTGGTTCTGGATCAGTTGAAAAAGAAGACAGAGGTGAGCCAAATACACCTGTTGTTGAAGACTAATATTTAGTTAACAAACTAACAATTTATTCTTAAAAGGTGAGTAGTATTTTTTACTACTTGCCTTTTTTTATTTAATTAGGTATAATCCGCGACTTAAAAAAATATTAGGGATAAATATGGAACAAACACTTTCAATCATCAAACCTGACGCGGTAGCTAAAAACGTTGTTGGTCAAATCTTATCAAGATTTGAAGCAGCAGATTTAAAAATAGCAGCAACTAAAAAAATGCAATTAAGCAAAGCAGATGCAGAAGCATTCTATGCAGTACACGCTGAAAGACCATTCTTTGGTGATTTAGTATCTTTCATGATTTCTGGACCAGTTGTTGTAACTGTTTTAGAAGGTGAAGATGCAATGACAAAAAATAGAGACTTAATGGGTGCTACTAATCCTAAAGAAGCTGCAGCTGGTACAATCAGAGCAGATTTCGCTGAATCTATTGATGCAAATGCAGTACATGGTTCTGATTCTTTAGAGAATGCAGCAAACGAAATTAAATTCTTCTTCTCTGACAGAGAAATTTGTTAATAATTAGTTAATTAAACTAGTTTACAATGAAAATAGAATTTAAAAAAGTACCTCAAAGCCCCAAGGAATTTAGCTCACAGCTTGATTCAGTAGAAATTTCAGGTACTTTTTGTAAAATATCGCAATCGTTAGTAAAAATTGATGCAGTATTAAATGGTAATACTACTATTGATTGTTGCAGATGTGGTATTACTGATACTATCACTATTAATGAAAAGGCTGACTTTTTATTAAGTGATGGTATTTATCAAGATACTGAATCGGAAGATTTAGTAATAGAAATAGACAATAGTATTATCGATTTTGATGAAATCATCGGAAGTGAAATTGAGTCAATAAAAAGTGATTACTATCTTTGTGACAAATGTACGCAAGATAATGATTACGAACAAGAATTTTAAGGAGAATAATTATGGCAGTACCTAAGAGAAGAGTATCTCATTCAAGAGCAGCGAAAAGAAGAACTCATTACAAAATAACTTTAAAGAAACCAGTTAAAGATAGTGATGGTTCTTGGAAAATGCCTCATATGGTTAACCCAAACACTGGTGAATACAAGAACTAATGTATAAAATAGCAATAGATGCAATGGGTGGGGACTTCGGTCCTGAACCTATTATAGAGGGACTTATTGCAGCTTTAAAACAAAACAATAACTTCACTGCTATTGCAGTTGGTAAAAAAGATGAATTAATATCTTTAATACCTAATAACTTTCTATCAAGAATTGAGATATTAGATACAGATGATGTAATTAGTATGAGCGATTCTGCTACAGATGCACTTAAAAGAAAAGAATCTACAATTTATAAAGCTATTGAATTAGTAAGAGATGGTAATGCCGATGCAATCGTATCTGCTGGACACTCTGGTGCTTCAATGTCTTTAGCAACACTTAGAATCGGAAGAATTAAGGGTGTATCAAGACCTGCTATTGCAACACTTATGCCTACAAGCGAAAATCAAAATACTTTAGTATTAGATGTTGGAGCAAATGTAGACAGTGACGCTAAAAATCTATTCGAATTTGCTATTATGGGACAAGTTTATGCTGAAGACGTATTAAACTTAGATGATCCAATTGTTGGATTATTATCTAATGGTGAAGAAGAAAGTAAAGGTAATGAAGTTACTAAAGAAGCTTATGGCTTAATATCTAAAATTCCTAATTTCGCAGGTAATGTTGAAGGTAGTGATATCTTCAAAGGAACAGTAGATGTTGTTGTTTGTGATGGTTTTGTAGGAAATATCCTATTGAAAACAGCTGAGGGTGTTGCAGACACAATTGGTAAAATCATCAAGAAGAATTTAAAAAGATCTCTAATCTCTATAGCTGGTGCAGTTCTTATGAGAAAAGTATTTAAGAACTTAAAAGTTAGAGTTGATTATGCTGAATATGGTGGAGCTCCTTTACTTGGAGTTAAAGCCCCTGTAATTATTGCACATGGTAAATCTAATCCTAAAGCGATTCAGAATGCGATTTTCCAAGCAATTACAGCAGCAAGTTCAAACCTAAACGGTGATATTGAAGAGAGATTAGCTCAATATAGTAAATAATTTTTTATTTGCTATATATTTAAGGATATGTAAATGACATATGCAGCTTTTAGATCTATTGGAGCTTACGTTCCTCCAAAGATTATGACAAATGCAGACTTTGAAAAAATCATTGATACAAGTGATGAATGGATTACAAAAAGAACAGGAATCAAAGAAAGAAGAATCTCGGAAGAGAATGAAGCTTCTTCTGATTTAGGTGCTAAAGCAGCAGCTCAAGCAATTGAGCGATCTGGACTTGCTAAAGAAGATATTGATTTAGTAATTTGTGCTACAGTAACTCCTGACTATTTATGTATGCCTTCAACGGCTTGTTTAATTGCTTCAAAACTGGATTTACCTCCTGTTCAAGCATTTGATGTTAGTGCAGCTTGTACTGGTTTTGTTTATGCAACATCAGTAGCAAAAGCATTTATTGAATCAGGAATGAAAAAAAATGTTCTAATTGTTGGAGCAGAAACGTACACTTCTATTTTAGATTATACTGATAGAGCTACTTGTTTTATTTTCGGTGATGGTGCCGGTGCAGCTATTATATCTGCAACAGAAGATAAATCAGAAGCAATTATCGATGTAAATTGTTCAAGTGATGGAAACTACGATGATTTAATTAAAACTCCAGGTGGAGGAAGTAAACATCCATGTTCTCAAGAAGTACTTGACGCTAAAATGGCTTGTATTAGAATGAAAGGTAATGAAACTTTCAAACTAGCTGTTAAAACTTTAACATCTGATGTTCAAGTAATGATGGAAAAACATAATATCTCAAATGATGATATTGACCATTTTATCCCACATCAAGCAAACTATAGAATTATTAGCGCTGTAGGAAAAGCATTAGGATTAAATGATGAGCAAACTGTTGTTACTGTTGATAAATACGGTAATACTTCAGCTGCTTCAATTCCAATGGCAATGAACTATGCTTATGAGCAAGGAAAAATTAAAAAGGGTGATACAATTTTATTTGACGCCTTTGGTGGTGGATTAACTTGGGGATCAGCTTTATTCCCATTCGCTCCAAAAAACTAGTTTATAAAAGGGCTTAAACCCTTTTATTTACGTATTCTAAATCTAAATAAACAATCAAATCTTTAAACTTT
>DKNG01000043.1:0-3717 GCA_002470185.1 Arcobacter sp. UBA7394
GTCCAGAGTATATTAATGGTATTTGTATAGATATAAATAACTGCTCTTACCCAAGATAAAAAGAATCAACCTTTTGGTTGGTTCTATCTTCTTTCTTAGATAATTTTTACTACATGATTCTAATTTAAATATATATTTCTTGACAAGTATTAATATTTATAATAATATACGATAAAACTAACCGAATGTTTAGTATAAGGTTTAAAAATGACAAAAGATAAAATTTTAGATGTTGCTTCTGTTGAATTTTCCAAGTATGGATATGATGCAGTTAGTATGAATAATCTAGTTAAAAAAATAGATATTAATAAAGCAACAGTATATTACCACTACAAAGACAAAAAAACATTATATATAGAAGTTATAAAAAGTGTAGTTGAAGCAATAAATGAAAAAACAAGATTGCTTTTTACTCAGAATCTTGAAGGAAAAGAGTTTTTTAAAGCTTATATCCAAATACAAGTTGAGTGTATAAAAGATATGCCACATACTGCTGCTCTTGCTTTAAGAGAAATAGCAAACTTAGGGGCTGATATCGATGATACAGTTACTCCGCTTTTTGAAGAAGACCTAAAATATCTTCAAATGGCTTTAGATAAATTAGATATAAAAGATAGTTATAAGGAATTAACTCTTTATGCTTTTCACTGTTTAATTGTAGGAACTATATTTACTTTTTATTCTATACAAATGAGTGATTTAAGTGTTGGAACAAAAGATGATCTTAAAAAAGATGCAGATAAAAGTTTGAATTTTATTAGTGATTTTGTTTCAAATATTATATTAGACGCTATTTGTAAATAAGTTTTTTTATTTAAATTCCAACTTTTAAAGTTGGAATTATCTCCTATTTTTCCCTATATTCTCCCCATAAATTTTAATCAATATATCAAATTTTATTAGCTTTTTATTTTGTACTACTTGACAATAAATTGATTTTATATTAATATTTCAATAAAAACTAACCGAACGGTTAGTTGAAAATAAAGAAGGAAAAATATGAATTTGAGATTTATTTCACTTTTTAGTGTAATTCTTTTATTTGCTGGTTGCGTAAATGAAGAAAAAAAAGAGACAAAAATAGAAGAGAAAACTAAGGTTGTAAAAACTTTTGATTTAAAAAATACTAATGCCTATAATGAAAGCAGTAAGTATCCTGCTTTAATTTATTCACTGCAAGACTCATCAATGGCATTTGAAGTTTCTGGAAAAATCACTAAGTTTTATTTTAATGAGGGTGATTTTGTAAAAAAAGGTTCAGTTGTTGCCAAACTTGATGACACTATTTATAAAGCAAACTATAACTCAAGCCTAGCAAATTATAATCAAGCTAAATTAGATTTTAAAAGATATAAAAAACTATATGAGAGTAGATCAATTGCAAAAAGAGATTTTGAACAAGTAAAACAAACTTTAGATGTAAATAGATCAAATTTAAATATTGCTAAAAAAAGATTGGAAGAGACAAAATTAATTGCAGAGTTTGATGGTGTAATGGCTAAAAAACTTGTAAAGGATTACGAGAGGATTTCTGAGAAGCAAGGAATTATAAGATTACAAGATAATTCAGCTTATAAAGTAAAATTCTTTGCACCAGAGAGTGATATCTTATCTGTAAAAGAAAAAATTACTGAAGAATCAGCTGCAAAAGCTGTTGATTTTTTTGTAAGTGTTGGAAAAATGAAAAAGAAAATTCCTGCTAAATTTATTGATATCTCAACTACTGCTGAAGAGGTTAGTAGAACATTTGAAGTTACATTAAAAATTAAATCTTTTGAAAATCTAAATATTTTACCCGGTATGACAGCAAATGTAGAAGTTGTTAGAAAAGATAAACAAACTGAACCTATATTTATTCCTTTAAATGCATTATTCTCAGATTCATCAAAAGACTCTTTTGTTTGGACTATAAATGAACAAAATAGAGTTCATAAACAAAAAGTTATTACAGGAAGATTAGAAAAAAATTCAATTGAAATAAAAGAAGGTCTAAGTAAATCTTCAAAAATTGTAAGTTCAGGTGTTAGATTCTTAAGTGAAAATGATGAAATCAAAGAATATCAAAAAATAGGTAACTAGTATGAATTTTGCTGAATTTAGTATAAAAAACAAACTTTTAATTTATATACTTACATTTTTATGTGTAGGTTACGCTTTTATTGTTTTTGATAAAATGGGAAAACTGCAAGACCCAGAGTTTACAATTAAAGACGCTTTAGTTATTACAAACTATCCAGGAGCAAGTGCTCTAGAAGTTGAAAAAGAAGTATCAGATAAATTAGAAGAGACTATTCAAAAACTTCCTTATATCAAAAAAATTAGAACAAAAAATATGGATGGTCAGTCTTTAATTATTGTAAGTATGAAAGATAAATACAATAGTAAACACTTACCTCAAATTTGGGATGAACTTAGAAAAAAAATAAGTGACGAAAGTTATAAGCTTCCTCCAAGAGCACAAGCTCCAATAATTAATGATGATTTTGGAGATGTATATGGTATTTTCTTTTCAGTTTATGGAGATGAATACTCTTATGATGAACTAAAAGATTATGTTGACTTCCTAAAAAAAGAACTTATTTTAGTAGAGCAAGTAGGAAAAGTTTCTACATTTGGAGAACAGCAAAGAGCTATTTTTATTGAGATTAAAAAAGAAAAATTAGCAACTTTAGGGATCACAAAAGCTCAAATTGAGCAAGAATTATATGTAAGAAATTTAGTATCAGATTTTGGAAAAGTAAATATAGGGAGTGAATATATTTCTATTAAAGCCAAGTCTATTTCAACAGTTGAAAAAATTGGGAATATTGTAATAAAAGGAACATCTAGTAAGGCTCAGATTTTCTTAAAAGATATTGCAAATATCAAAGATACTTACAAAGAACCTAGTTCTGAAATTTTACATTATGATGGACATAAAGCTATTGGTATTGGTATTTCTACTGTAAAAGGTGGAAATGTTGTAGCAATGGGCGAAAAAATAAATGAAAAACTTCAAGAGTTAGAAGAGAAAAAACCTTTAGGCATGGAAATCTCTGTTATTTCTCAACAAGCTGAAGATGTTGAAAATGCTATTAACTCTTTTATGATTAATCTTTTAGAAGCGGTTGCTATTGTTATAGTAGTGTTACTTTTATTTATGGGTTTAAGAAGTGGTTTAATTATTGGATTTGTATTATTTGTAACTATTGCTTCAAGTTTTATTTTTATGCCAAGTCTAGGAATTATGTTAGAGAGAATCTCTCTAGGAGCTTTAATTATAGCCCTTGGTATGTTGGTTGATAATGCCATTGTAGTTGTGGATGGAATATTGGTTCGTATAAACAAAGGAAAAGATGCTAAAGAATCTGCAATTGAAGTTGTAAAACAAACATCTATGCCTTTACTTGCAGCTACGTTAATTGCTATTTTAGCCTTTGCTGCTATTGGTTTATCACAAGACTCAACTGGTGAGTTTACTCAATCATTATTTTATGTTGTAATGATATCTCTAGGATTATCATGGGTTACAGCAGTTACATTAACACCATTATTAGCAATCAAGTTTTTAAAACCTGAAAAAAATGCAGATAAAAAAGAAGCAAATAGCTCTATTGTTTATAGAGTATATGGGGCACTTTTAAAGTATTCTATTAATCATAAGTTTATTACTTTAATACTTGCTATTTCAATATTTGCTTTTTCATTATATAACTTCCAGTTCTTAAAACATAACTT
>DKNG01000043.1:3855-4259 GCA_002470185.1 Arcobacter sp. UBA7394
ATAGAGGGAGTTACACATACTTCTACATTTGTTGGTGCTGGTGCACTTAGATTCTTACTTACATATTCTCCTGAACATCCAAATATTGCTTATTCATTTATGCTTGTTGATGTTGATGATTATGAAAAATCAACAAGAATTAAAAAAGCCATTGAAGATACTATTAAAGAACAATATCCAGATATTAGTGCAAATGCTAAAAACTTTATTTTAGGTCCTGGAGAGGGTGGAAAAGTTCAAGCTAAAATTTTTGGTAGGGATTTAAATAAATTACGAGAATATGAATCAAAAGTAAAAAGTATTTTTGAGGAAGCTTCTTATGCCAAAGGTGTTAGAAGTGATTGGAGAAATAGAGTAAAAGTAATTCAACCTGTAATCTCTTATGAAAAAGCTAATTTAAATGG
>DKNG01000043.1:4395-5513 GCA_002470185.1 Arcobacter sp. UBA7394
ATTGAAGGTATTCAGATTTTCTCTCCATATGCAAATAAAATGATCCCTTTAAAACAGTTAATTTCATCTTATAAAACTGTATTTGAAGATGATATTATTTTTGAATACAACAGAAAAAGAGCTATTACAATTCATGCAGATCCAATTAGTGGAAAATATGGAAATGATGTACTTGCACAAGTTAAAGATAAAGTAGATGCTTTAGAGTTTGAAGATGGATATTATTTAGAGTGGCATGGGGAATATAAAGACTCAGCAGATGCTCAAAAACCAATTGCAGAATCTATTCCTTTAGTGATTGTGTTAATGATGTTAATTATTATTGCTTTATTCAAATCAATTAAAAAGATGTTAATTATTTGGCTTACTGTTCCATTTATTTTAATTGGAGTTGTTTGGGGATTATTAATTATGGATACACCATTTGGTTTCATGTCATTACTTGGATTATTAAGTTTATCAGGAATGTTAATCAAAAATGCCATTGTTTTAGTGGATGAAATTGTCTTAGAAAATGAGATTGAGAAAAAGCCTTTAAATATTGCTATTTACAACTCAGGTATTAGTAGATTAAGAGCTGTTGCAATGGCGGCACTTACAACTGCTCTTGGAATGGTTCCTTTATTATTTGATGTATTCTTTAGTTCAATGGCTATTGTTATTATCTTTGGGTTAATGGTATCAACTTGTTTAACTATGATTTTAGTTCCAGTGTATTATTCGATTTTTTATAAAAGCGAAAAGTTTGTAAAGGTTAAGAAAAATGATTAAAAAGATTTTATTAGTATCGGTATTTGCAAGTATAGCTTTGAGTAATACTCTACCATCACTGCTTGAGAAAGCAATCAATAATAAAATAGTAGAAGCATCAAAAAACCAACTTGATGCTTCAAAGTTAGATTATAAGAGTTTAAAAAACTCTTATTTACCAAGTATACATTTGAATTCAAACTATTCAAATACTAGTAATGAAACTCCATCTACTGCTAATAGTAGTTTTAATTCTTCTTTGAAACTTCAATATAATATTTATGATGGAGGAAGAAAAAACAATACTTATGACTCTTTTGAATCAAAAATAAAAATGCAAGATTCAAATCTAAATGATTTAAAAAACA
>DKNG01000043.1:5626-7042 GCA_002470185.1 Arcobacter sp. UBA7394
CAATATGAAAAACAAAAAAGATTTTTTGAAACAGAAACTATTGCTATTGATGAAGTTGAAAAAATCTTATCAAGGTTAGAAAATGCTAATGTTCAGCTTCAAGAAATAGAACTTCAAAAACAAACTATCTTACATAACTTAGAGTATATAATAGGTGAAAAAGTAAATATAAATAATGGTTCAAAAGTATCAGAATTATCATCTTCAAAAGCTAAGTTAAGAGCTGATATTAAAGCTTTAGAGTATGAAATGCAAAGTGTAAAATCTGACGCTAAAGCATCAAAGAGTTCATTATATCCACAAGTAAATATAGATAATACAATGAGTTATTATGACAATAACTTTGATAATAAAGCTTATGATCCAAATGTAGATACTCAAAATACTTTAATGCTTAATTTATCTTGGAAATTATTTGATTTTGGTTCAACGCAAAAAACTTATGAAGCAAATATAAAAAGATATCAAGCTTTAAAATCTCAGTATGAATATGAAAAAAATAAAATGAATGTGGATTTAAGACTTGCATATAAATCTTATGATATTTCAAAAATGAAAATCAAATCAGCTAATGCTTCACTAAAATCAGCAAATAGCACTTTTGATGCAATAGAAGCAAAGTACCAAAATTCATTAGTTGATAATGTTGCTTTCTTAGAAGCATTAAGTGAAAAATATGATGCAATTAGTACATTAAAAAATGTCTTATATGAGCTTGAAATCAAAAAAGCGAATATAATATATTATAGTGGAAAAAATATTATTGATTATGTTAAATAAAAGTATTACTATTTAAGAAGTAGGGTTCTACTTCTTAAAGTATGTGAATAAAAACAAAATAGCAATTACAGCTAAAATATAAATATTTGAAAATAGTAAAATTACTGAAAAAACAAAAGTAAGAACAATTGCCCAAAATTTCAATAAACCTTTCTCAAATAATATAATAGCTGTGATTAATCCAATAATTGCATTTGCAATAAAAAACCCATCCGCAAAAGCTACAAGATTATCCAAAGTAAGAAAACTCAAATAAACTAATACAAGAGTAATAATATATATAAAACTCAAAAAGTTTAATGCCCCAATTGGAGTACCATTTTTTAAATGTTTTGAGCTATATGAAGTAAACTCTAAAGATGAGATAAGCCTAGCTACTCCACCTACAAATAAAATTAGAGTACCAATACACAAGATAATAGAAATAGAAGCTAATAGGGCATTAGAATAGCCTGCAAAGATTGGTTCTATTAACCATACAAGTTTAAACTCTTCATTCTTTGGAAACTCACCAAAACAAATAGATAAAGCAATTAAAATATACACAAGTGATACAACAACTGCTGAGAATATTACGGCATTAGTTAAGGTTTTTGTTTTTTCAACTTCATTTGAATAATTACCAATTACTTCCCA
>DKNG01000043.1:7192-10602 GCA_002470185.1 Arcobacter sp. UBA7394
AGTAATAGCAGAACTTACTATTAGCATTAGTTTTCCCAAGAAGTCTATTTTAATAAGTAGTAATATATATGTAAGAACATAAATATAAAATCCTAATTCAACTAATGAGCTATTTGGAAAGTACTCTAATACAAATTCTGCTGCGATTAATAAAACAGCAACAGGTCCAAAAAATACTGCACAAATTAAATAAAATGATGTAAGTAATTGATACTTCTTACCCATTGCTTCTTTTGTAGCTAAACTAACTCCCCCATCTCCTGGAAATAAAATAGCTAGTTTTCCAAAGATTAATGCAAAAGCAAATCCAAGACTTAGTATTACTGCCCATATAATTAGTGAGAAGTTCTCAACCATGTTATATAATAAAGGCGGAAGTAAAATAAGCCCTGAACCTAAAATAGGACCAATAATAAGTCCTGATAAAGTTAGGGTGTTTAGTTTTTTACTTTGTGTTTTCAATACTTTTCTTTTTAAATATTTGAATATTATTTAGTATTTTAACTGCAATAATAGTAAGAGCAGTTCCAATGATAATAGATAAACTAACTTCCTCCCCTAAGAAGATAACACTAAGTATAATTGCAAATAATGGCACTAGAAATACAAAAGAACTAACTTCATTTGTTCCTAGTTTTTCAATTCCAATAAAATATACAGTAGTTGCGAAAGTAGTAGATATAACTGCTAAACTAATAATATTAAGCCAGAAAATTGAATCATAAGAATCATAATTTATTGTTTCAAACTCTACAAAGAATATACTTACAATTACAGTCATAATTACATACATATAAAATGTGAAAACCATTGGAGAAGTTTTTGTAATTTTTGAACTAACAATAGTAAGAATAGGCCATAATATTGAACCTGCTAAGAAATAGATATTTTGAATTGAGAATATCTCTTCAATTGAAAACGACCAAAAATTAAGCATTGTTAATACTCCAACAGCTCCAAGACTTAGGGCAAAGAAATCTTTTCTTTGAATCTTTTTACCGAAAAATAGTGCCATAATCAAAAATGTATTAATTGGAATTAATGTAGTAACTAATGCTCCCCCAAGAGAGGCCGTACCATATTTTGTCCCTAAGAAATAACACTTTAGATAAACAATCATAATAATTGCAGATACAACAGCAAGCATTAGACTTCTTTTGTTTATATGAAAGTATTTTCTTGTGAATATAAGTACAGGAGCTAATGTAATAATAGTAAATACGTTTCTGAAGAATATTAATTCATATTCATTCATGTATGAGCTAAGTACTTTTGCATTAACCCAAGATGCTCCCCATCCTGCCATTGCAAGAAACATTAAAGCATAAAATATGTTTTTATTTGTTTGTGTCATTATAGTTCTTTAATTTAGTTATTTATTGAAAGTATAAGTAAAAGTGATTTATTTGTATAGAATAATATTGCTATTTCTTTTTAGAGAAATGGGTGTATATCCAAAATATTTTTTAAAATTTCTAGAATAATGTGATTGATCACTAAAGCCAACTTGAATACTAGCTTCCCCAATTGGAATACCATTTTGTATTAATTTATTAGCACGATTTAATCTTTCGTTTATTATAAAAGCATGAGGTGTTAATCCAAAATCTTTTTTAAACATTCTTAAAAAATGATATTTACTCAAGCTTACATTTTTTGCTAATGCATCAAGTGTAAAGTTTGTATCAATAGAATCATTTATAAATTCATATGTATCTTTTATAATTCTTTTATCTTCAAAAATTTCTTTATATCTTTTTGTATAGATTGTAGATTCTAATATTAATGTAGATAAGGCATCTATTAATAACGATTCAATTAGAATTTCATCTTCATTTTTAAAGTAAGCATCAAAAAAGTTATGTAGTTTTATAAATAATGGTTTGTTCTCAACAATATGTCGTTCAAAACAAGGTATTTTTTTTTCCCCGAAAATTTCTTCATATAGATTTGACATCATTTCAATAGAAGGGTAAAAATTAGCATGAGACCACTCTTTTGATTTTCCAGCATGTACTTCACCTGGGTTATTTATACGCACAGAGTATTCATAAGAATCATAACACTGATTGGCATTATATGATTTTAAAACGCCTTTGTATGTTAATCCTATAGTATATGTATCATGGTAATGTTTAGTAAAATCTTCACTTGAAAAGCTTACGTTTTCAAAGAGAGTATTATTTAATAATGGTGACATGTATTTATTATATCAAAAAGTATTTTATATGAATAGTACAAAATTGCTGTTTTTTATTATTATGATTGAAATAGCTCAAAAAAAGAACAAGCCTAAGCTTGTTCTTTTTTTGCATTTAAAATTAAGAATACACCAATTACAGCTGCTACAAAAGAGGCTGCAAAAACACCTAATTTAACTGCTGCAATTATTTCTTCGTTTAAGAATGCTAAGTGAGTAATAAAAATTGACATTGTAAATCCAATACCACCTAAGAACCCAACTGCTAGTACTTCATTCCAAGAGATATTCTCAGGTTTTTTAATAATTTTCAGTTTTGTTGCTAAGTATGTAAAACCTAAAATACCAATAGGTTTACCAATTACTAGTCCAGCAACTACTCCTAAAACAATCATTAAATTTGCATTTACTGTAGAGAAGTCTATAACAACTCCCGCATTTGAAAAAGCAAATAAAGGCATAATAAAAAATGCAGATAAACCATGTAAGTTATGCTCTAACCTAACTAGTGGATTTTGAACCTTATCATAGTTATGAGCAATATTTTCTAATGAATCTATTTGATGATGATTTAATATAGGTATCTCATCTATATGTTTTTCGAAATCTTTAACATCTCTTTTTGTATCTTTAATAAACTTTCTTTCATCCATAAATGATCTAATTGGAATAGCAAAGGCTAATAAAACACCAGCAATAGTTGCGTGAATACCAATTGCATGGATATAAATCCATAATGCAATACCTAAAATTAAATAAGGTAAAAGTTTTGTAACACCTTTAATATTAAGTAACCAAATAATTCCATATATAATACCTGCATGTACAAAGTATTGACTTTGAATATCACTAGTATATACAGTTGCAACAACTAAAACAGCACCTAAATCATCAACAACAGCAAGGGCTACTAAAAATAGTTTTAATGCAGGATTTACTCGTGTTCCTAAAAGCATTAAAATACCAAGGGCAAAAGCAATATCTGTGGCCATTGGAATACCAAAACCTAAGGGGTTATCAGGATTAAAAGCCACATAAACTAAAGCTGGAATTACCATTCCACCAATGGCTGCAACTATTGGAAAAGAAGATTTTGAAACAGATGATAATTCACCTATTAACATTTCTCTTTTGATTTCAAGCCCTACCATTAGGAAAAATAGTGCCATTAAAGCATCATCAATCCAATAAGTCAGCGTCATTGACATTT
>DKNG01000105.1:0-1232 GCA_002470185.1 Arcobacter sp. UBA7394
CCCTCACTTGTAATAAAATCCAAAGCTAGTTCTAATTGGTTTTGACAATCACATTTTAAACTACCTAAGGCATCACCTGTTAAACATTCACTGTGAACTCTAACATAAGGAGAATTCAAAGACTCAAAGTCTTCACTCATAATTGCTAGGTGTTCTTGATCATTTTGTTTATATGCTTTTATATAAAACTTCCCATGTTTAGAAGGAAGTTTTGCAATATTTGATTTTAATATATCCATAAAATATTCCATTTGTATTTTTGCAACTAAGTCGCAAATAGATTATATACTATAATTCTTAAATAAGAGTAAAACAAAAACTAGAAAAGAGTTATTAACTCTTTTCTAACCTTTTATTCCATCAGCTCTTTTAGCTAATAAATATGGAAAATATTTAATCATATAAAGTACAAATGCCAATGCCCAAAGAATTGAAGAACTCACATAAGCAAGAATTGTATACTCTTCATAAAAAGGAATAAATACCCTAATAAGTGTAGAGGCTAATATAAACAAAACCCCTAATACTATATAAATATTTGATGTTAATTGTCTTCCAGTATGAACTGTTGAGATTACAACCATTATGACAAAAAATGCAATTCCAAAAGAACCAGTAGTTAAAAAATGTCTAAAATGATTTATTGCATATAAAGACTCATCTAAAATATCATAAGCAATAAAACCATAACCTAAACTCATTAGAATTGTAACCAGTGATAAAAAAATCACAAAGGGCTCAAATAATATTGATTCATATTTTAAAATATAGTCATTTAGTATAGAAATAATAGCACAAGCACAAGCAAAACCAATCCATGCTAAAGCAGAATTTCCTTCATAAAAAAACTCCCCTACTGTATATAATAAAACAGTAAAAATAGCTAGGTTATATCTAAAACTTCTTGCTAAAAATATATCATCAATATTTTTATCTTCCATAATTTCATTTAAAGCTTCCATATTAACTCGTCTTAATGCTAAAAGAATTAAAACCATAAACAATCCTAATGCCACTTTTAAAATAGCCAAAGAATCACTTTGAACTAATGACATCTGTGATAAGAAAAACCACACTTGTACAAAAAACAAAGCACATATAGTATAAGCAATTGAAGAGTGTTTTTGGAACTTATCTAAAACCACAGGTTTAAAAGCCCAAACTAAAATCCATAATAAAATAGATACATTCAAAATAAAAACTATATAAATACTAAGATAATCAATAAACCA
>DKNG01000105.1:1295-1605 GCA_002470185.1 Arcobacter sp. UBA7394
TCCAATGATAGGAACAGAACCTGGATACATTTCAGGTAAACCAGTAAGTAAAAAAGCCAATATTCCAGCAATTCCAATACCATATAAAAACTCATAAATATGCCAAGTTAAAATATCATCTGTAAAAAATGGAATCATTCCAGAGTAAACAAATCCCCATAAAATTGAAGAGATTACAATATAAGGAGCTAGAAGTAAAAAGATAATTCTAAAACCATAAGCTAGATATATTGGTACATTTTTATCATCTGGATAATACATATAATGTTTCATTGCATTTGCCATTATTTTAACTCCAATTCAAATGTTG
>DKNG01000105.1:1699-3712 GCA_002470185.1 Arcobacter sp. UBA7394
TGAGAAATATCATAGTCAAAACTTTTTACTATTTGTCCCGGATCTGCTTTTAGTAATAAGACTTTATTGCTTAATCTAATAGCTTCCATTAAATCATGGGTAATAAATAAAATAGATAACTCTTTATTTTCTATTTTCTCAATTAATATATTTTGTAACTCTTTTTTCAAACCAATATCTAAAGCAGAAAAAGGCTCATCTAAAAATAAAAGCTCAGGTTCAACTACTAAAGCTCTTGCAAAAGAGACTCTTTGTCTCATTCCACCACTTAAATCTTTTGGAAACTTCTCAAAATCATCAGCTTCCAAACCAAATTGTAAAGCAATCTTTTTTGATTTTTCAAGTGCTATTTTTTTCTTCTCACCTTTAGCAATTAAACCCAAAGAGATATTATCTAAGACATTTTTCCAAGGAAGAAGTCTTGGTTCTTGAAAAGCAAAGGATGAACTTTTAAAAGAGTTTCTTATTTTGCCTTCTTCAAGTTTTAGAAGTTTTGCACATAAGTGTAAAAGAGTAGTTTTCCCTCCCCCACTTGGACCTACTATTGATAAAACCTCTCCTTTTTCTAAAGTAAAGTTAATATCATTTAAAATCTCAGTAAAACCAAAAGAGTGATTTACATTTTGTACTTCTAATCTCGCCATGATTCAACCTCTCTTTTTATAGGTTCTAAAATTATATATTCAATAATCATCAAAGTTCCAATCATAATAACAACTAAAGCTAAAGCTGTTGGAGTATCTAACTGAGCTCTTGCAATTGATAAAGAGTAACCTATTCCAGAGTTTGAAGCTAAAAGCTCAGCCATTACAACAATCTTCCAAGACATACCAAGTCCTGAGATTAAAGCAGGAAAAACATAAGAGAAAATATGAGGAAAATACAGATTCAAAAACTTCTGATAAAAAGGTAAATTAAAAGAATCTACCATCTCTTTTAAATCCCCTTCAATTGTTCTAGTTCCTTGTAAGGCTCCTACAAAAATTATAGGAAAGGAAGCTACTACAACTGTAAATATAACTGTTTGGTCATTCATACCAAACCAAATCATTGCTAATACAATCCAAGCAATTGGTGGCATTCCAACTAGTATAGTAACTATTGGTCTACTCATAATTGAAGCAGTTGCAAAAAAACCTGCTAATAATCCAAGTGTAGTTCCTATTAGAAAAGATATTGAAAAGCCAATAGAAGCTCGATAGATTGTAGTTTTAATCTCACTCCAAACCTCAGGGTCTTGTAGCATTAAAAACAAAGTTTGAAAAGTTTGCAGTGGTGATGGTAAAACTAAATTCCCATAAACTTGATTTCCAATATCCCAACAGGCAATAAAAAGTAAAATAGAAGCAATAGCTCCCCAACCTGAAAATAAATAGGCTGGGAAGTCTTTTAGTAATTTAATTATGAATTTCATTAAAAGCTAACTTTAACACCAGTGAAATAATATACTCCAACGTTTGAACCTAAAACAGTATCTAGTTCTTTATCAAAAATATTATCTACACCTGCATAAAGTTCAACATTTTTCTTAACTTCATATTTTCCAGAAATATCCACAAGATTATATGCATCTGCTTTCGTAGTATTTGAAGAATCTGTATACTGTTTTCCAATATATCTAAGTATTAAATTAGTTGAAAACTTTGATGTAAAGTCATAATTTGCACTAAATGAAGCAGAAATATTTGGAGTAAATGAAAGTTCTTTTTGTGTACTTTCATCTTCAGATTTTAAATATGTAGCATTTAGAGCTAAACCTAATTTATCATTTACTTCATGTGATAATGAAGCTTCAGCACCTTTAATATCAACTTTTTCTAAATTTTCAGAAGTATAATATTTAGCAGCACCAGCACCGTATGATACTAATTCAATTTTATCTTTTATCTTATTATTAAAGATTGTAATTTGTGATGAAGTTGATTCACTTCTATTAGATAAAGAAATCTCAAAAGTCTGTGACTGTTCTGGTTTTAAATCATAAGCAGTAGTTTTAGGACCAAAGATTACATC
>DKNG01000048.1 GCA_002470185.1 Arcobacter sp. UBA7394
ATAAAATATAATTTATTATTTGTAATTTTAATACGAAAAAGAATTATGTGTAGTATTGAAAATTGTCAATTAGAATCATATGAAAACGGTAAGTGTATTTTACATTGTGAAAAGGATGACTGGTACATTGAAATAGATTCAGAGAAAAATTGGGATAATTCAAAAATAAATAAATTTTGGATTGAATATAATAAAAATAATAAAGGTGGAAAACTAAGAGAAATACATTTCCCAAAATGTGAAAATATTTTAAGTCATGTAAAAAGTGAAAAAGAAATTTTTAAATATTTTTTTACTGAATGTAAATTCTATGATACTATTTCTTATAATGAATATTTTCCAAGAAATATATTTTATTTTGATAATTGTTCTTTTAATGGTGATATAAGCTTCTTTAAAAATATAAAATGTGAATTCTTTTTTTATGATTATTGTAATTTTAATAATAACTCCTTTTATGGAAATGCTTCAATTATTGATAATGATTTTAGTATTTTTAGCTGTAAAAATATAAAAAATATAAACTTTAATAATATAAAAATTGAAGGTTCATTTTATATTGAAAATGCATATTTAAATGGAAAGGCTGATTTTAATTTTGCAAATTTTAAAAAAGAATTTTCTTTAAATAGTTCAACATTTAATAGTTTAGAGTTCTACAATACGAAGTTTGAGAGCAACACTTTTTTTTCAGACTTGAAAATATTATCAGCTGATAATGAATTTGATTTAAGTAAGAGCATTTTTTTTAATAAATCAAATTTCTTTAATATTTCTGTATTAAACTTGAATAGAGAAACTGCACGAATAATAAAAGACTCTTTTGAGCAACAGAACAATATTATTGAAGCAAATAAGTTTTATGCCTTAGAAATGAAAGAAAGAGAAAAAGAGTTAAATCAAGATAGAAAAGAAGGTAAAAACTTATTAGAGTGGTTAGTATTTAAAGTTCATGGATTAGCTTCTAATCATTCTCAAGATTGGTTACTCTCATTATGTTGGATTTTATCATTTAGTTTTGGATATGGATTTATAAATTGTATAAATGAATATTTAGATACTAAACTAGAGTTTATGTTAATTGATATTTTTCTTTTTGGTGTGATTACTTTAATTTCAGTTTTTGTCGTTGAATCAAAAAGAATAAATAACTATATGTTAATTGCTATATTTTATTTAATTTATGGTTTTGCTTCCAAAGATTTTAACCTTTTTGATATTTCTAATAATATTAATCCATTTTCAATAATGACTGGATGGCAAGAATTAAGTTTTTTAACTTTGTTTTACAAAATCATAATAGCCTATCTAATCTACCAATTAATCATATCAATACGTCAAAACACTAGACGTAAATAATAAAATTTATTAACGAGAGATAAAATATAATATCTCTTGTTATTCACGATATATCGGGCTTTAATCTAACTTAATATAAAATATTACAATTATAAATTAATTAATCATAACTTTTTATGCTTGGAGTATATTATGGAAAAATCAATTAGATTACAAAACACTAGTTCTTTAAAAAAGGTATTTTATTTTTTCAATAAGATAACTTCTAATAATGGAACTGATTGGTTACTTGCACTTACTTGGGTTGTTGTATTTGAGCTTATCTCATCTATTTTTGAGTATATATATTTAGATGTTGCACATAACTATGTTTATCATATTCCTGAGTCTTTATTCAAAGAGTTTTTAATAGCTATTTTATTAGTAGGATTCATTTGGTTTTCTGTAAATAGTATTGTTTTCATGAAAAGAAATCAGCTTTTTTATCTTACTTTTTATTTTATTTTAGGTTCTTACCTTGTAATAACTCATGATATTACTTTTAATTTATTAGTTCATAATATTTTTAATCCTTTTGAATTTGAATTTAATCAATTCGGACTATATATTATAATTCAATTATTTATTAAAGTAGTTAATACTTACTTATTATACATGACTTATATTTCTATAAAAAATAAGAAAAATATCAAATAGATTTTATTACCTATAAGCTCCATCTTTGGGGCTAAAATAAAATTTTTATCATTTTTTAGATAAAATAATAGCTTTATGAAAAAGCAAAAACTATAAAAGGATAAAAATGGATTGGGGTAAAGTAACGTATATATTCTTTTCACTGATGTCACTTACAACTACGGCAGGGTTTCTTTATGAGCCAAATGCAATAGCATTATTTATTGCAGCGGGAGTAAATGTAATTTCAACGATTTTAAAACTTGGTGTTAAAAACTTACTTGCAGCAGAATTGCTAGCTAGTTCATTAGTGGCTGATTTACACCTAATTCCAGCATTTATGGTATTAACTTTTATGCACGACTTACCATTAGCTATCTCATTAGCAATTGGAGCAGTTGTAGCAAACGTATTCTCAATAGCACTAGCATTAATCGAAAGTGCAAAAAGTAATGATAAGGAAGATTTTTAATAATGGATTATAATTCAAAACAAGTAGAACAAAAATGGCAAAAATTTTGGAGCGAAAATAAATCATTCGAACCAAGTGATGACCAAAGCAAAGACAAAAAATATATCTTAAGTATGTTTCCATACCCAAGTGGTAGAATCCACATGGGACACGTTAGAAACTACTGTTTAGGTGATGCTTTTGCTAGATTCTTTAGAAAAGCCGATTTCAATGTTCTTCACCCAATTGGTTGGGATAGTTTCGGTATGCCAGCTGAAAATGCTGCTATCAAACATAAGTTACATCCAAAGAAATGGACTTATGAAAATATTGATTATATGAGAGATGAGCTAAGTGCTTTAGGTCTTTCATTTTCTGAAACTAGAGAGTTCGCAACTTCTGATGAATTATATACAAAGTGGGAACAAGAGTTCATTATTAAAATGTACGAAGCAGGACTTTTATATAGAAAATCAACTACTGTAAACTGGTGTGAACCTTGTCATACAGTACTTGCAAATGAGCAAGTAGAAGAGGGTTGTTGTTGGAGATGTGATACTCCAGTTGAGCAAAAAGAGATGCCAGGTTACTATATCTCAATTACTAAATATGCTCAAGAATTACTTGATGATTTAAAATCTTTAGAGGGTGAATGGCCATCTCAAGTATTAACAATGCAAGAAAACTGGATTGGTAGAAGTGAAGGTTTAGAGTTTAAATTCGAATTATCAAAAGATTCAAAATATAAACTTGATAGACATTTTACAAAATACGAAGTATTTACAACAAGACCTGACACAATTTATGGAGTTTCTTATTCTGCATTAGCACCTGAGCATCCAATTGTAAAATATATTGTTGATAATAAACTTTTACCAGAAAAGAAAATCAAAGCTATCAAAGATATGCAAAAAGTATCTGAGAGAGATAGAGCTACTCAAGATAAAGAGGGTGTATCTTTAGAAATCGATGTTATGCATCCATTAACTGGTGAAAAAATCCCAGTATGGGTTGCTAACTTTGTATTAGCATCTTACGGTGGTGGTGCGGTAATGGCTGTACCAGCTCACGATCAAAGAGACTTTGAATTTGCAACACAATATGGTTTAGATATTAAACAAGTTATTAATACTCCTGAGGGAGAAATGATTAAACCAACTGAAGCTTATACAGGTGAAGGTGAATTAATCAACTCTGAGAGTTTTACAGGACTTAAAAATACAAAAGCTAAAAAAGCTATTATTTACCACTTTGAGCAAAACTCAATTGGTGCAAAACAAGTAAACTTCAAATTAAGAGATTGGGGAGTTTCAAGACAAAGATATTGGGGAGCTCCAATTCCATTCGTACATTGTGATGATTGTGGATTAGTTGCTGAAAAATCTGAAAACTTACCAATTGCATTACCAGAAGATGTTGAGATTACAGGTGAGGGTAACCCACTAGATACTCATGAATCATGGAATAAATGTGCTTGTCCTAAGTGTGGAAAAGAAGCTAGAAGAGAAACTGATACTTTAGATACATTTGTACAATCTTCTTGGTATTTCCTAAGATATGCTACAAATCCTAAAAAATGGAATGACGAAGGTATTTCAAAAGCTGATACTGATTACTGGATGGATGTTGATCAATATATTGGTGGAATTGAACATGCAATTTTACACCTTTTATATGCAAGATTCTTCACAAAAGTATTAAATGATTTAGGTTACACAAACTCTAGAGAACCATTCAAAAGATTACTTACTCAAGGTATGGTACTTAAAGATGGTGCTAAGATGTCAAAATCTAAAGGAAACGTTGTTGATCCTGATTTAATTGTTGAAAAATATGGTGCTGATACAGCTAGAATGTTTATTCTATTTGCTGCGCCTCCTACAAAAGAATTAGAGTGGAATGACTCTGCTGTTGAAGGTTCATTTAAATTCATCAAAAAGTTCTATGAAAGAGCTGAAAATGTTACTAAAGCTGGTGTTGATTCATTTAAAAATATTGACCATTCATCTTTAGACAAAGGTGAAAAAGAAGCTAGAAGAAAAGTTTATGAAGCATTACAAAAATCAAATGATGTATTCAACAAAACTTATGCATTTAATACATTAATTGCAGCATCTATGGAAGCTATGAATGCACTTCAAGCTCAAAAAAATGAAGCTGTTTGGGCAGAAGGTTATTATATCTTAACAAATATTTTAGAACCTGTTATTCCTCATGCTTGTTGGGATTTAGCAAATGGATTATTTGGAAGAGAAAACTTTAATTCTTCAATTGAAGTAAAAGAAGAAGTATTCCAATTAGACTCAGTTCTTATAGCTATTACTATTAATGGTAAAAAAAGAGGTGAAGTTGAAGTAGCTCCAAGTGCTACTAAAGAAGAAATTCTAGTAATCGCAAAAGAAAACTCTGGAAAATGGATTGATGGAAAAGAAATCATCAAAGAAATCGTTGTTCCAAATAAATTAGTAAACTTAGTGGTAAAAGGATAATAAAGATGAAAAGTATGAATGTTTTTAGAAAAGTATTATTCGTACTTTTCACTTTTGCATCTGTTTCATTAGTATTAAGTGGGTGTGGGTATAAACCATCATCTTATTATGCTAAAAAAGAGTTATCAGGGAAAGTATTCGTAAGATTTTTTGTTGATTTAAAAGACCCTAGAAATGCAGTTATTGCAAAAGATACAATTTATAGAGCATTATTGCAAAAACTTGATACTCAAATCGTAAATGATCAATCAATTGCAGATACAGTAATTGAAGGAAAAATTGCTTCTGTTTCTATGAAAGAGTTACAGTATGATAAAGATGGA